>CAZCXC010000082.1:0-2089 GCA_964502505.1 uncultured Enterobacteriaceae bacterium | reverse complement strand
TGATTGGATTATTTATGGAATCTGATATCTTCCGGTATATGAAAAGATTAATAAATCTCTGGTCGCATCATGATTTAACGTTGACTGTCTTGGGGATTTGTCCATTACTTATTGCAGTGACAAATGTTACAACTGGTATTTCTGTGGGATTACTATGCCTGTTAACGCTTATTTTTACTGGCACTGTCATTTCGTTTTTGAGAAATTTAATTCCTTATGAATTACGTCTCTTGGCTATTATTGTTATTACTAGTACGGTAGTAAGTTTAGTCAGTCTGGGGATGCAATTTTGGTTTTTCCCCTTAAGTGAAATTCTTGGTATTTATATTCCGTTGATTGCCATGAATTGCCTGATACTGGCATTTGCTGAAGAAGTTGCTTTACGACATTCGACTTTTCATTCTTTTCTCCAGAGCTTGCGTATTGGAATAGGCATGATGTTAACATTCATTTTTGTAGGAGTAATACGAGAAGTTTTAGGTTTTGGTACTTTGTTGCAGCAAGCTGAATTATTATTTGGTGATGTAGCACGTTCATGGACAATCTATCTTTTTGAAGGTTCTGGAATTATTTTAATTAAGCAGGCACCAGGCGTTTTTCTTGTCTTAGGCCTGCTTATGGCAGGGTTAAGTTATTTAGAGAAGAGATTAGACCAGTCAGTATCGTCTTGATGGGTATCCGTATTGAATAAGATCAAACGGGTCGAGATCTTCAAACGCCTGAAGGCACAAAATCCTGAACCAACTACAGAATTAATATATTCCAGTCCATTTGAATTATTAGTTTCCGTTATCTTATCAGCACAGGCGACAGATATTAGTGTAAACAAGGCGACTGATAAATTATTTTTAGTTGCAAATACTCCAGAGGAAATTATTAATCTAGGTGTTACAAAATTAAAAAAAATTATTAAAACAATCGGTCTTTATAATGCCAAGGCCGCAAATATAATCAAGACATGTAAGTTACTGTTAGAAAAATTTGACGGCGTTGTGCCAGATGACAGAGCGTCTTTAGAGCAATTGCCGGGCGTGGGACGTAAAACAGCAAATGTCATTTTAAATACGGCATTTGGTCAACCGACAATTGCAGTTGATACGCATATTTTTAGAGTTTCAAACAGAACGGGGATTGCACCTGGAAAAAATGTGCTGGAAGTAGAAAAGAAACTGTTAAAATTTGTGCCGGAGGATTACAAAAAAGACGCTCACCATTGGTTGATCTTACATGGTCGCTATACGTGTATCGCACGCAAACCAAAATGTGCAGAGTGTATAATTTATGTGATGTGTGAGTGGAATAGGAAAAAGGACTATTCATAAATATGACTGATGGAATAATTTCTGATCGTGATGCAAGTCGGCGTTTTTTTATCGAAGTCTGGGGAAAACATGAGCAGGGGTTACCACTGCAGCCATTGGAAAAGCTTGTGTTTGATGTCATCCAGGAACATCCTGAATATCATAATTTGTTGGACAAAGAAGATGCAGCGCTTGAGCAGGATTTTACTCCGGAACAGGGAGTGACCAACCCATTCCTACACATGGGGATGCATATTACAATACGGGAACAGGTCAGTACCGATCGTCCGTTAGGCATTAAGAATATCTATGATAAAGGATTACAGATAACCCAATCTATGCACTCCTTAGAGCACAAAATGATGGAATGTTTAGGTGAGGCATTGTGGAAAGCACAGCGGGATAATACACTGCCTGATGAAGCTCTGTACCTTGAATGCCTGAAAAGAATAATCTGAACAATGGACTCAAAAACACAAACTCTAGTTGATTTTACTAAAAAACATACGCTGGAAGAACAACTCGCCCAGCTGGCTGATGTTACACAGGGATTTGCTTCATCACTCAATATCCAGGAAACCCTGCAAAATGCGATTAGTCAATTTTTAATTTATCTGGATGCGGAAGCTGCATCTATTTTCCTATTAGAAAATGATGATACCGAACTGGTCTGCATGGACTGTGCCGGACCAGTAGATATTACCGGCATCAGGTTAAAGGCCGACCAGGGAATTGTTGGTAAGACGGTACAAATGAAATCTTGTCAGATGATTAGGGATGTCAAAAAG
>CAZCXC010000081.1:0-2443 GCA_964502505.1 uncultured Enterobacteriaceae bacterium | reverse complement strand
GGGGGATAGCTATTGTTTTCTTGTAAAATTGTATCCCACCTATCGGGATATTCTTCTTGTAGACTTTTTATTAACCAGAGCGGGTGAGCATATTTTGCCTGCAAATCAGTTTCGAAAAGTTTTTCTATCTGATCACGATCTTCTTGATATCTCCGTAACAGGGCGTTAACAAGTTTTTTTGCCCATTGTTTATTCAAATCAGCACACGCCTCGACAGTAGCGGAGACTGCTGCATGTGGCGGGGTCCGTAAAAATTTGAGCTGATATAAACCAAGGAAAATTAAAATTTTAATATCGGTGTCTTTAGGCCGCAGATCTTTTTCAAGCATTGTTTGTAATACAAAATCAAGTTGGTAATACCATCGCAATACGCCATAACAAAGCTCTTGTATAAACGGTCGATCCTTGTCGATTGATGCTTTATTTAAGTAATCAGGCAAGATCACTGATAAAGAAAGTTGACGAGTAAAAATTTCAGTTAAGGCCAATGCAGCTATTGCACGTGCTTGCATGATATTTGGAGGTTTACGTGGTTCAAAAATTAAATTATGACGGATGCTTTATACTTGTAAAATCAGGTCGTCCATTCAGAAACTCCGAAGCGCTCTGGATACGTTTTCCAGGTGGTTGTATTTTGATCAACCTTAATATCCCTTCCCCAGTCGCTATATTAATACCTTCTTTACTACAATCGAGTATTGTTCCAGGAGCATACTGTGCTTCCTTATTAAGAATTTCTGCCTGCCAGATCCGTAATCTAATCCCATTGAGTTCAGTGTACGCGACAGGTGCTGGGTTAAAAGCCCTGATAGTTCTCTCTAGTTCTATTGCAGTTGTATCCCAGTCCAGTTTTGCTTCCAATTTAGTTATTTTTTTCGCATAAGTAGCATCAGTCTCATTCTGTGGTTCAGCCAACGCACTTCCATCCGCAATTTGATCTAGTACATTCAGTAGACATGACCCACCTAAATCGGCCAGTTTATTTAGAAGACTTTCTGCAGTATCAGTAGGTGTAATCGCGCACTTTTTTTGCGCCAATATGGGGCCAGTGTCCAGGCCGGGATCAATCTGCATGATTGAGACACCTGTTTCAGCATCGCCTGCTTGTATAGCTCTTTGTACAGGCGCGGCACCGCGCCAGCGAGGCAATAGTGAAGTGTGGATATTAATGCATCCATGCGTAGGTCGCCTCAAAACGGTTTCGGGTAGCAGCATGCCATAGGCGGCGACAACTAGCACATCAACATTTGCCAGTTGTTTATCCTGGTAAATTTCTGCAGCTGTACCTGGTTGAAATACCGGAAGATTATGTTGATTTGCAAGATTTTTAACCGCGCTTGTCAAAGTCTTTTGACCCCTGCCGGCACGACGATCAGGTTGTGTATAGACAGCTTTAACAGAATAAGAAGCGTTTATTAATTTAGTAAGTACATTTGCCGCAAGCCCAGGGGTCCCGGCAAATGCGATTTGCAGCTTACTCACAGGGCCTGAACGTGTGATTTTTCCTGTTTTTCCAGCTTTTTGCGTAGGCGTTGACGCCTTAAAGGTGACAGGTAATCAATAAATAATTTGCCATTTAAATGGTCAATCTCGTGTTGTATACAGATAGACAATAAGCCATCAGCATCAATCTGGCGTATTTCACCATCTAAATCCAGGTAGCGGCAGGCTACTTTTTCTGCTCGCTCAACAATATCAAAATAACCTGGGACGGAAAGACAGCCCTCTTCAGACTGTTCCAGACCTTCAGATTCAATAATTTCCGGATTAATCAAGTACATAGGCTCATTATGCTGTTCTGATAAATCCATCACCACGACTCTTTTCTGGACGTTTACCTGGGTGGCCGCAAGGCCAATGCCACTTTCTGTGTACATTGTTGCCAGCATATCTCTGGCCAAGGCCTGAATCTCAGAATTGACAGCCTCTACAGGGACTGCTTTTTTCCGTAATCTTGAATCCGGGAAAGTCAGGACCTCAAGTTTTGCCATAAAAAATTACCCAATAATGTAAATAACCTACTGATAGTATACAGAAAAATAGAATTTAAGGTATAAATCACAAGTAAATGGTACACATGCTGCTTTTTTGCTAGACTTTTGCTAATCTACATTAAGGAATGCACGTAAGGTTAGAAACATGCTAAATAAATTCTCGCTAATAATTATATGTTTATTCATGGGGCCGGTGGCCATAGCTGATACAGTGGCCGTTAACCCCGATCATCCTGAAAGCTATGTGGTTAAAAAAGGAGATACCCTTTGGGACATCTCTGGCCAATTTCTGCAGGAGCCTTGGCGCTGGCCTGATATCTGGCATGCTAACCCACAGATTGAAGATCCACATTTAATCTATCCAGGCGATGTTGTTTCATTGGTTTATCAAGATGGTCAGCCAGTGTTGACAGTCAGTCGTTCTGGTATAAAGAGGACAACTTCAGGAA
>CAZCXC010000080.1:0-12642 GCA_964502505.1 uncultured Enterobacteriaceae bacterium | reverse complement strand
GACACTCACCTTTTCAGTCAGCATGGATCCGGCGTTCCGGTTTTTCTTTGTTCCGGAAAAAGAAGGCGTAATGACGGTGAAAGGAACGGACACAAAGAAAAATGAGTTTAGCTCTACACACGAAATTAAAACGTCATAAATATTTTCTTTATCCTCTCCCTCGCTTCACTATTCAAAAAAACGAGGTGTAAAACACCTCGTTTGTTCATAAAGAAATATTCAGCAAAAAGCACTCTGTCATTCCATTTGTGATTAATTAATCGAATTCCGTGCACTCGCTTTTATCGGTGTTGCTACATGATGTTTTTTTCGGTGTTGCTACACGCTTCACTGAGATACAACGACCATTAGCTTCTTTTCTGGCAGCTTTTACCAGTACAAACTTTGCCTCACCCCGTTTGTTGTCTCTGAAAAATTGACCTTTCTTGCCCGCCATTCCCTGATTGCGTTCAAAAGTCACCCCATCGTCATAGTCCACAAATGTCATCTTTTCTGAAATGATATCCAGTCGACAAGCACAAGTATAAAGATTTTCGTCAGTCTGAGCACCAAGGTCTGCCATACAGCCCACCACATAGCGTACCGTTTCTAAGGTTGGATAATTAGCAGCAGAAACCAGGCCCGGAAAAAATATAAACACAAAAAAAACAGCACTCAATTTTCTCATTAACACTCTCCTAAAAATTATATACAAGATTTTCAGCATGCTAGCAAAGTTTTCTATTGATTACAGCTATTTATGAATAAAACAAATGCTTGATGCCGCGATAATTTCATTAAATATTTAGATTCTATTTTGTGTAGAAGTTGCATTGCCAAGTATTTCATCCAATATTATGGCAACTTTTTTCGAACTGCCCCTGTTTTTTTCCACCATTTGCTTGCCTCTTTCACCCGCTTGATGACGTAAATTTGCATCATTAAGAAGCGCTGAAATCCTGGCAGCAAACTGCTTACTGTTTGTAATGACCCATGCGTTCCCTTGCTCTACAAGTTGGCGATTAATATCCAGAAAATTGAACGTATAAGGCCCAACCAATATAGGTAATCCCAAACTGGCCGGTTCTAAAACATTTTGGCCACCCTTGGGTACCAGACTACCTCCAATAAAGGCGATATCTGAAGCTGCGTAAAATAATGGTAATTCACCCAATGTATCCAGCATGTATATATGTGTATTAGTTTGACACGCTTCGTTAAGACTATGGCGTATCGTGTTATAACCACGTTTCTTACACATATTGAAAACACTATCAAACCGCTCTGGATGACGTGGAGCAATAATTAATAAACAGTCCGGGTGTTGTTGCAATATTTCAGCAAAGGCATCAAGTATCAGTTCTTCTTCGCCCTCATGTGTGCTGGCCGCAATGATGACCGCCCGATTTACAGACATGGAACGTCGCAGTGACTGTGCCTGTTCACTTAAACTGTGCGGTAATTTAATATCAAATTTTAGATTACCGGTCACAATAACATCACAGGCTGCAGCTCCAAGTCTAATTAATCGTTTTGCATCGTCCTGTGTTTGGGCGGCAATCTTGGTAAGATTGCCTAATGTTTTGCTCGTTAATTGTTTCAATTTTGCATAACCATTAGCAGACTTTTCAGACATTCGCGCATTAACCAACAACACTGGAATGTCATTTGATTTACAAAACTGGAACAGGTTAGGCCATAGCTCAGTTTCCATTACTAAAAGTAGCTGCGGTTTCAGTGTGGTCACATAACGCCTTACGGTACCCGGTAAATCATATGGGAAATAGAGATGTCGTACTGATTCTCCAAAATCTCTAATCACACTACTTGCTCCAGTCGGCGTAGTTGTAGTGATCAATATTTGATACTGCGAGCATGATTCCAACAGATAATTAATTATAGGCTTACTCGCATGTGCCTCACCTACGGAGACAGCATGTACCCAGATAATTGGGCGTGGATCTTCATTTACTTTTACAAAACCAAATCTTTCTCTCCAGCGGTGCCAATATGCGGGATTTCGTACACCCAGCCACAGCAATCTTAAGATGACAAAAGGTGTTAAAAGATACAGCGTAAGCGAATAAAGAATATGCAAAGGATTAATTTAATTGATGGGTCTATGAATAGTCATTAACTATCTGGATTCAACCAACCAAGATATTTATTAATACCTTCTTCCAGCGAAGTAAATTCATGTTTATAACCTGCATTACGTAAATTATTAATGTTTGCTTCTGTAAAACTTTGGTAGCTATTTTCCAGATGTTGCGGGAATTCAATATATCTGATTTCACCATGTCCATGCCATTTGAGAATTGCTTTAGCCATATCATTAAAACTACGACTTGAGCCTGTACCTACATTAAATATTCCCGAAATATTATTATTTTCAAAACACCATAAATTCACATCAACAACATCATCTACATAGATAAAATCTCTACGTTGCTCACCATCATCATAACCACCACTGCCGTTAAATAATTTGACACAGCCATCATCGTTGAGCTGGTTATTGAAGTGAAATGCTGTGCTGGCCATGCCTCCTTTGTGCTCCTCACCTGGGCCATAAACATTAAAATAACGCAAACCAATAACCTGGCTTTTCATATCAGTAGAGATTTTTCTTACATACTCATCAAATAAATATTTTGAATACGCATAAACATTTATTGGAGATTCATTCCCTCCATCTTCTTCAAATTTTAAATTTGTTCCATAGACTGCGGCACTTGATGCATATATATAGGGAATATCTTGCTCCCGACAATAATGGAGAAGATTTTTTGAATAGGTGTAATTATTATCCATCATATAGCAGCCATCCCACTCCGTTGTTATTGAACAGGCCCCTTGGTGGAAAATAGCTTCTACATTTTCAGAGAACGTTTTGTTCTCTTTTATATGCAATGCAAACTCATCAATATCCCAATAATCCATAATTTCTGCTTTAGCAAGGTTTCCAAATTTCCTGCCGTCAGTCAGATCATCGACAACTAAAATATCTTCACGTCCCTTTGCATTAAGGCCCAAGATTAAATTACTGCCAATAAATCCTGCCCCACCCGTAACAATAATCATTAATGCTACCTGCTGATCGAACTTAACTTTTTGATGATCTGACTTGTAGAACAACCCTCAATGATAGGAATAATTTTTACCTCACCCTCGTTTTGTTTAACGATCTCTGCACCAGCTACTTCATCAGGCTTATAATCACCACCCTTCACCAATACATCAGGAATGAGCTCATTAATCAAACTTTCAGGAGTGTCTTCTGAAAACGAAATAACCCAATCAACTGATTCCAATGCATCTAATACTGCAAGCCGATGTTCCAAGCAGTTAATCGGTCTGTTTTTCCCTTTTAACCGGAACACAGAATCATCATCATTTACAGCTACGATAAGATAATCACCTAATGCTTTTGCTTGCTTTAAGTAATTAACATGACCTGCATGCAAAATATCAAAACAACCATTTGTCATGACAATTTTTTTGCCTTCGGATCGGATATCATCAAGTAATGATTTTAAGGAAGACTTATCAATAATACCTGCATTGTCCACATGTGATTGAACAACAGCATTATTTAATTCTGTTGTGGATACTGTGGCTGCGCCGAGTTTTTCTACTACTAATCCCGCTGCACGATTAGCAAGCGAGGTTGCATGCACAAGATCATGCCCCGATGCTAATGCCGCTGCTAACGTAGCAATCACCGTATCTCCGGCACCGGTAACATCAAACACTTCATGTATATGGGCTCTTAAGTGTATTGGTGTATCGTTTCGTTGAAATAATGTCATTCCATTTTCACCTTGCGTTATCAGTAAAGCTTCCAGCGATAACGATTCAAGTAAATTCATCCCTTTTGACGCAATTGCATCTTCTGTAGGGCATCCCCCCACAACTGCTTCAAATTCTTTTAGATTTGGTGTAATCAAACTCGCTCCCTGGTAACGTTTAAAATCGATACCTTTGGGATCAACGAGTACCTGTTTCCCTGCCTTTCTTGATTGTTGAATAAAATGATTAATATTAGCCAGGCTGCCCTTAGCATAATCCGATAAAACTATAGTATCCGCCTTGCCTAAATGTTTATTGAATAGTACCTCAAGTTCTTTAGTATCAACTTGATCAGAACTGACTTCATAATCAAGCCTTATAAGTTGCTGGTGCTGACTTAAAACACGCAATTTTGTGGTTGTGGGGAAGCCATCTTGTTTGGCAAATACACATTCAACGCCTTCATTGGATAATGCATCCCTCAGTAAATCTGCTGCAGTATCTTCTCCTGTAATACCTACTAGGCAAACATTAATACCTAAATTCCTAATATTCAGTGCTACATTACCAGCACCACCAGGCCTTTCCTTTGTTTCATTCACATGTACAACAGGCACAGGTGCTTCTGGTGATATTCTCGTTGTATCGCCATAGACATAACGATCGAGAATGACATCCCCTACAACTAATACATTGGCCTCATGGTTTGGAACAAATAAATAATTCATATCATAATTAAGATTAAAATATTGGAATATACTTGTTAAAATCGAATCTTAACATACTGATACTGTCCAAGTGCTTATTATGAAATCTGTATATTATATTACTATCTTCACAATCCTTACGGGCTTACCTTGCTCACAACTCTATGCAGATGAATATTCCCTGCCCACATTTAGTGCTCAATATAAATTGTATGCCAACGGTATGGAAATCGGTGAAATGGATCGGGCTTTTTCACAATCCGGAACTAATAGTAATGATTATATCTATCGCTCTGAAACACGCACAACGGGTCTGGCTGCAATATTTCATAAGGATATAATTGTTGAACAATCCAGATTGAAATTCATCCAGCAAAAAATACGTCCAATGCAATATACATATCAACGTACAGGTGGGAAAAAAGAGCGCAATATAAATGTTAAATTTGATTGGAACAATCAGAAAATTACAAACGTTGTAAATGAAACAACTATGCAGTTTGAACTTGAGCAAGATACATTAGATAAGCTTATATATCAGTATGTGATTATGCGTGATATCCAAAATAATAAACTACCTTATACTTATCCTATTGTTGATGGCAGAAAAATTAAAACATACAATTTTAGAGTGCTCAACGAAGAAACCATAGAAACACCAATCGGAACATTTCAAACTGTAAAAATTGAACGTGTTAGACAGAACAGCGAAGATAAAACCTATTTATGGTGTGCACCGGATCTACAATACTTGCCGATCAAAGTAGAAAATATTGAAAAAGATAGTTGGACAACAGTTGCAATCATTAATTCATTAACCGGATTAGGTTACTGAATAATATTATTTGTTAACATGTTTCAGTAATTCAGTAGGCGGCATATAACCGGGTATTTCTTCACCGTCTTCCAGAAAGATTGCAGGTGTTCCGCGTATACCAAGTTCTTTACCTAACTTGTATTGTGCTTCAACTGGATTGTCACATTTTATTGGTATTATTTGTTCGCCATTTTTTGCATCCGTTAATGCCTGCTTTCGATCCTTTGAACACCAGACAGCTTCCATATCATTAAAGGCACGTGAACCAATACCCGCTCGGGGATAGGCTAAATATCTAATAGACACACCATGTTCATTCAAGACCGGAACATCCCGATGTAACCGTCGACAGTAAGCACAATCAATATCAGTAAAAACGTAGATAACATGATTAGTTTTTTCTGGGGCAAATTCAATAATTTCATCAGCAGATAAAGCATTAAACAATTCTGTTCGTGCGGCTAAGCGCTGTCCTTCACTTAAATTCAGTCGCTTTTGAATATCCAGTAAATCACCTTTAAATACATACCGACCATCTCCGGTTACATATATAACATTAGGTCCAACTATTACTTCATAAATATTTTCGAGGGGTGTTTTACTAATTCGGGTTATTTCAACTTCAGGAAGTATGCCTGTTAAACTTTGTCGGATGTTTCGCTCTACATCTTCATCTGCGTTTACACTCAAACTATAAAAAAGCGAGATTACGACACATGTGATTTTTACTAATTTCATCAGTCTTCCCAAAATGTTTAAAAATCAATCGGCTACCAAGTAGCTGGAAAATTTTTATTAACTGCATACTATCAGACATTTATATTCATTGTCTGTTCACTGCTCCAGAGCCTGGAACATTTATTAATCACTAAAACAGTGCTAGAGTCCATCGATTATAGAATTATTTGAAGGAAGGATATGCAACGTACTGTCACGACTTCGCCCACCGAAGAGAAATTGACGCTAGTCTATATGCTCAATCAATTACACCATGATGGCTTGATTACCGAAAAGCAGCAGGCACAGTTAAGTAGAAAAATTCGTAACACAAATAACGAACTCGTACATCCTATAATTGTTATTGCTGAACAAAATTGGAAAAATGCTGCTAAACCTACTACCGAACTTACACTTGAACGTTTAACAGAATGGCTGGCTGAAAAAACCGGCTTTGCCTATTTTAAGGTTGATCCTCTTAAAATAGATGTCAATAAAGTCACTAGTATTGTATCACAGGCGTACGCAACCAATCTGAAAATCTTACCTGTCAAAGTAACAAAAAAAGAACTTACTGTAGCAACCTGCGAGCCTTTTCTATTTTCCTGGGAGCATGAATTATCTCGTATTGTAAATCTTAAAATTAAAAGAGTGATTATAAACCCTAATGATATTGAGCGTTATCTCATCGAGTTTTACGGTATTAGTCGTTCAATCTTGGGAGCGGTCATTGATAAGTCCAATGAGACTATTTCTAAACTACAAAATTTTGAGCAACTTATCGAAGTAGGCAAGATGGGGGAACCAGATGCAAATGATCAACATATTGTTAGTATTGTAGATTGGTTACTCCAGTTTGCCTTTGAACAACGTGCAAGTGATATACACCTTGAGCCACGTCGCGACAAAGGAAAAGTTCGTTTTCGTATTGATAGTATGTTGCATTATGTCCATGAATTTCCAATCTTGTTAATGGGAGCAATAGCAAGTCGCCTTAAAATAATGGGGCGTATGGATATTACTGACAAACGCCGTCCACAAGATGGTCGAATTAAAACTAAAACACCCTCAGGCAAAGAAGTTGAGATGCGACTCTCAACTATGCCAACCGCTTTCGGTGAGAAACTGGTTATTCGGATTTTTGATCCGGAAATGTTATTTAAAAGTTTTAATGAATTAGGATTTTCACAACATGATCAACAATGCTGGGCAAAAATAACTGATAACTCTAACGGTATCATTCTTGTCACTGGACCAACTGGTTCAGGAAAAACAACAACACTTTATTCATCGCTGAAACATTTATCACGTCCAGAATTAAATATTTGTACAATTGAAGATCCGATTGAAATGGTCGATCCCTTGTTCAATCAAATGCAGGTGCAACCCAAAATCGATGTCACTTTTGCTGCTGGCGTCAGGACCTTATTGCGCCAAGACCCCGATATTATTATGGTTGGCGAGATACGGGATTTTGAAACTGCTGACATTGCCATCCAGGCAGCATTAACTGGTCATCTGGTACTGGCCAGTTTGCATACTAATGATGCACCTTCAGCAATAACACGCCTTATTGATATTGGTATACAACCCTTTCTCATTGACTCAACTCTACGAGGTATCCTTGCCCAACGTTTGGTCAGAACGCTCTGTGTACATTGCAAACAGACCTCTCCAGTTGACAAGTCTGCATGGAATAAATTAGTAGCGCCCGCAAGAATACGTTTACCAGCAAATACCTTTACTGCTGTAGGTTGTGATGCATGTAGGCATACTGGTTATTTAGGTCGTATTGGTATTTACGAAACCCTGGTTCTTGACACTGCAATTCATAAATTAATAACAGAGCAAGCTGATATAGAAGCTATTAGAACAGCTGCAATAAAACAAGGGATGCGTACATTACGTATTAGCGGCGCACAAAAAATTGCTGAAGGATTAACATCAATTGAAGAAATCTATTCAGTGATTTCACTCGATGAACAAAATACTTGATTTTGAACAGTACGTTTACTGAACATATGCAAAGCTATATTTAAATCATTCCCAGTCAGCCCTGGAAAAATAATTATAACTTCGTTCAACACCGGCCTTGGCAAGCGCTGACTCACTACATCCCTGTAATTCGCCCTACGGGCGGCCTACGGCCGTCCAATTTCAATCCCATTGAAATTGTCACCGGGGAAAAGACACACGTTAAGTGTCTTTTTCTACTTCTGGGCTCACCCCCTGGGATGATGTTCGGCGTGTAGATTTTTCAGGCGCTCACGAGCAACATGAGTATAGATTTGTGTTGTTGATATATCACTATGCCCCAATAACATCTGTACAACCCGAAGATCCGCTCCATTATTTAATAAATGGGTTGCAAAGGCATGTCGTAGTACATGCGGTGATAAAGATTTATTAATGCCTGCCAATTGAGCATAGCGTTTTATCAGATACCAGAAAGCCTGTCTTGTCATTGCTCTGCCACGCTGTGTTGGGAATAAGGCATCCACTGACCGATTTTTTACTATATCTGATCGAGCACCACCAATATAACTCTGCAGCCAACTAATCGCCTCTTCTCCAAGTGGCACTAAGCGCTCTTTATTCCCTTTACCGACAACCCGAATGACACCTTGACGTAAATTAACCTGTAATGATGTCAATTCGATTAATTCTGATACACGTAACCCTGTTGCATATAAAACTTCAAGCATGGTCCTGTCTCGAAAACCCAACACTTTATTAGTGTCAGGTGCATTCAACAAAGATTCAACATCGGCTTCTGTTAATGATTTTGGTAATGGTCTGCCAAGACGCGGCGATTCAACGCGTGCGCTAGGGTCATGCACCATTAAGCCTTCACGTACCAGATAACTATAAAGTCTACGTAAACTTGACAAACGCCGCGCCAATGTACGCACTGATTGATTGTTAAAACCGGCAAGATAAGTTCTTAAATCACCATCTTCTGCGCCTTGTAAAGTATTTCCTTGCTTATCAAGCCAAACTGCAAATGCAAGCAGATCACTTCTATACGCAGTCAATGTATTATCACTGACACCGCGTTCCATCCACAATGCATCAAGAAATTGATTTACGATCTGCTTTGATTCTTTTAGTCGCGTTGTAGCTTGCTCTGAATCAGTGGATGCCTTCATGCTCTAGTAACCACTGTTTTATATAAACCTTATTTGGATCACCCATAAACCCACCAATACTGTTTGCCGCAACAACACGATGGCATGGAATAAAAATAGGGATTGGATTATTTTTGCAAGCCTGGCCTACAGCTCGACTACTGGTATTTAATTCAGTCGCCAATTCACCATATGTTTTGACATTACCTAATGGAATTTTTTGTATGGCTTTCCATACACGTTGTTGAAAATTTGTGCCTGTTGGAGTGAGTGCAAACAGATTTTTGACCGTTGCTGTTTTGAAATAATAATTAAGGCTACTAATAACCGAATTTACTTTTGAATGAGAGGTCAGTTTAATGAATTTTGAATTTGGTTGCTTAAGCCAGGCAAGAACAGTCAGGTTATTGTCATGTAATTTGACACCTAACCAGCCGACTGGTGATTCGTACAACGCATCGAATGCTTCCATGCACTCATTATGGCCCTGATATGGACGTGATTCAAAATATCAGGAAGATTTGATTTTTTCCTTAATTCTAGCTGCTTTTCCTCTCAACTCGCGCATATAGTAGAGCTTTGCTCTACGTACAACTCCACGGCGTTTGACCTCAATATCTGCAACAAGTGGGCTATATGTCTGAAATACGCGCTCAACTCCTTCACCGTAAGAAATCTTGCGTACGGTAAATGACGAATTTAAACCTCGATTCTTTTTGGCAATGACCACTCCTTCAAAAGCCTGTAGGCGCTCACGTTGTCCTTCTTTAACCTTTACCTGGACGACAACGGTATCACCAGGTGAAAAATCAGGGACTTCGCGCGTCATCTGTTCGGCATCTAGTTGTTCAATAATATTACTCATCTCACTGCTCCAATAATACTTAGTTTAAATTCTGTTTTTCCTGCTGCTGATACTGCGTCTTAAATTCATCAAGTAATGACTGTTGCTCATTATCCAATACCATATCATTTAATAGCTCTGGTCGACGCAACCAGGTGCGCCCTAACGCCTGTTGTATACGCCAACGTCTAATCTCTTCATGGTTGCCGCTCAGCAATATATCCGGAATTTGCTGCCCGTCAACCTCTTCCGGCCGCGTGTAATGCGGAAAATCGAGTAACCCATTAAAAAATGAATCCTCACACGCCGAATCCTCATGTCCTAATGCACCGGGAATCATCCTTGTTAATGTATCAATCAGTACCATAGCAGCCAATTCACCACCACTCAGGACATAATCACCAATTGACCATTCCTCATCAATCTCAGACTTTATAACCCTTTCATCAATACCTTCATAACGACCGGCAACCATTATTAGTCTATCCTTCGCAACCAATTCCATCACACCGGCCTGGTCCAGTCGCCTACCTTGTGGACTCAGATGGATCACTTTTCCTTGCCCATTCATTTCATCTCGTGCATCGCGAATTGCTGCTTTTAGTGGCGCAGCCATCATTACCATGCCTGGGCCACCACCATAGGGGCGATCATCCACTGTTCGATGCTTGTCCGTTGCATAATCACGGGGATTCCAGGTTTTCACTTGTAGCAATCCATGCTCTATTGCCCTACCCGTTATGCCATATTTTGTTACTGCGTCAAACATGCCCGGTAATAACGTAATGACGCTCACTTGCTTCATTTATTCGTCTCCGACATCCCAATCGACCCTGATAATACTATTATCAAGATCGATATCTAGTACATAACGTTCTTTTACAAAGGGGATCAAGATTCTATGTTTCCCCTCAACGACCAATACATCGTTTGCACCAGTTTCCAATAGTTCCTTTACTTGGCCGAGGATTTCATTTTGTTGATTACAAACTTCTAACCCAATCAAATCATGCCAGTAATATTCGCCAGCAGGGGCATCAGCTAACTGCGAACGTTCAACAGCGATATCTGCATCCAATAATGCCCTCGCTTGATCACGATCCTCCACACCTTCAAGCTGTGCAATCAGTCCCTTACCTTGTGGTTGACCATCCAGCAGGACCATTTCTTGCCAGTTATCGTCCTGCTTAAGCGACCAACGATTGTAGTCAAGGATATTTTTTCTGGGGCGTGTATAAGACATCACCTTGAGCCATCCTCGCACGCCGTGGATGCCGGAAATTCGGCCTACTACAATTTGTTGTGATTCATCCTGCATGTCTGCCCCGTCACTTGACCCATGACCGGGTTAATATTTTGTCCATGTCTGCCCCTTATTAGTGGACAGTTCATAGTTTATTTACGATTAAGCGGCTGCGTGGTCCTTGAGCAGTTTGGCAACGCGATCAGATGTCTGCGCACCATTACTGACCCAGTATTCTATACGCCCGGTATCGATATCCAGCTTCTTTTCCTGACCTGTCGCAATCGGGTTAAAATATCCCAACCGTTCGATGTAACGTCCATCACGTTTATTACGACTGTCTGTGACCACAATATGGTAAAAGGGTCTCTTTTTGGCGCCTGATCGCGCCAACCGAATAGTTACCATCGAGTTAATGACCTCATTATCAATTTGTTGTTAATTTGAGCAAGTGTTTCTAGCTTGCCCGAAAAAGGCAGATATTGTACGGGATATTACTGAAAAAGAAAGAGAATTGGCGCAAACCAACATTCAATATGAAATATAACGATTTCACACAGCAAAAAGCTGAAATTCGGGCAAAATTGAAGCAAATACGGGCATCCATTCCCAAACATGATCGCCTGACTCACTCCAAAATCATTACCCAAAAAAATCTTGAATTAGATGAAATCAAGGCCGCCCTACATATATTCATATATATATCCTACGCCAGCGAGGTCGACACACACGAGTTGATAAATACACTACTCGAACAAGGAAAAATGCTGGCTGTTCCCAAAATAATCAATGTTGAAACAATGATTGCAACTGCATTTACAGACTGGGAAACATTGATCCCAGATAACCTGGGTATTTTGACCCCAGCCAATGTAACACCTTATCCAGAACCCATTGATATTGTAGTGACACCTGGTCTTGGATTTACACCTGCAGGCTATCGCATCGGCTATGGCCGAGGTTATTACGATAACTGGTTTGCTGAACATCCAGTAAAACACAAAATTGCACTGGCATTTGAAGCACAAATTTTAGACGAGTTACCTATAAATGAATTTGATATCCCAGTAGATAAGATAATTACTGAAGATCAAATAATAAATATTCAGCATTTATAAATGCTGAGGTCAGTAGTTCAAGATATTTTTTGGCTAAATTAATAAAAAAATAATTTATATAATATTTAATTCTGTTTCTCCCTTGACCAAAAAGCAGCAAGACATGATCCTGATATATTATGCCAGATACTGAAAATTGCGCCGGGTAATGCAGCACTGGCAGCAAAAAATTTATCTGCAAGTGCGACACCGAGTCCTGAATTTTGCATTCCAACTTCAATAGCTATTGTTCGGCAGGTCTTTGCATCATATCCAACTAACTTTGGCAACAAATAACCAAACAACAAACCCAAGCCA
>CAZCXC010000079.1:0-6535 GCA_964502505.1 uncultured Enterobacteriaceae bacterium | reverse complement strand
ACATTACGGTGACATGGTGACCTTGCTGCAAGCTGATGCAAATATTGATTGGACAATGGCGCGCATGCGTAATATTCGCTTTAGTATGGAGATTATGCTCTCTCCAATTTTATTTAATCTGATTGAAGCACAACAGCACCAAACAGACATTCTCGATAAATGCACAAAACTTTTCGATAATAATGAATTAAGAGTACATGTAAGTAACACGTTACCGTTAGAAAAAATAGAAGATGCCCATAGAATGATTGAAGCTGGTTCTACAACGGGTAAGATTGTGATTGAGATATAATATGTTTTAAATATTGAGTGTCTCATCTAAAATAATGAAGCAAATATTACGCCGTATGTCACAATCCATTATATTTATACTTGTTTCTGTCTGGTGTTTGCTTTCGATCTTACTCTATTTTCTTCAACCCAAGTTTGTTTACTTCCCTACATCTGAATTAGTACTCACACCAAATAACATACAACTTGGTTACGAAGATGTCTTCATAAAAACAGCTTCAAACACAACAATTCACGGCTGGTTTATTCCACATAATAATCCTCGTGGAACACTATTATTCTTTCATGGTAATGGCGGTAATATTTCACATCGCCTAGACAGTTTGGCTATTTTTAATGCATTGGGCTTGTCTGTGCTGATCATTGATTACAGTGGATACGGCCAAAGTGAAGGTAAACCCACTGAACAAGGTACCTATCAAGATGCAGAAGCGGCCTGGCAGTTCCTGTTGACAGAAAAACTATTAAACCCAAAAGATATTATTATTTTTGGTCGTTCCCTTGGTGGATCAGTAGCTATTTGGTTAGCACATCAATACATGCCCAGAGCACTGATTGTTGAATCAGCCTTTAGTTCAATTTCAGATATTGGCAAACATTATTATCCTTATCTTCCTGTGAAATACCTTGTACGCATCAAATATCCATCAATCAAGCGATTAGCAACTGTAAAATGCCCGGTATTATTTGTGCATAGCCCTGATGATGATATTGTGCCTTATAAATTTGGTAGAAAACTTTTTGCTGCAGCGAATGAACCAAAGGAATTTCTTGACATTCAAGGAGGCCATAATGACGGTTTTTTTGTGAGTGGCAAACACTATATCAATGGTCTTGATAAATTCATATCAACTAATTTATGAATGAAATGCGCATTCAATTTTTTTCAGACATACATCTCGAATTTGGTCCTTGTGAATTAATCAATGCTGAAGCTGACGTATTAGTAGCTGCTGGGGATATAAGCATAGGAACTACAGCACTAAAATGGCTGGAACAGGCTACCTGTCCAGTGATCTACATCGCCGGAAATCACGAATACTATAGTGGTGATATAGTGCATACTTTGAATGAACTACGTATTCAATCCAAGGTTCATGATATCCACTTTCTAGAAAATAATTCGATCACAATCAATGATGTGCGCTTTTTAGGTGCAACATTATGGACAGACTTCGATAATAAAAACAAAGATATTATGGAATATGCTGCAGTTAGTATGAACGATTATAATTATATTGGCTGTGACGGGTATGTGTTGACACCAGAAGATATTTTAAAAACACATGAACAATCTAAAAAATGGTTAGCAAAGGAACTTGACAATCAATTTAAAGGGAAAACTGTTGTCGTTACACACCATGCCCCAAGCATCAGAAGCTGGCATGGAGAATATGATTCAATGCATCTTTATAATTATTGCAATAAATATGAAGAATATATTGAGCATTACGATATAGATTTGTGGATACACGGACATATACATGCTAATTCAGATTATTCAATTAATAAAACCAGAGTAGTGTGTAATCCTCGGGGATATTGTGATCATCAATTTGTTGATGGTTATGCAATAAATAAAACAATAGAAATATAAATGACGTTTTTACAACGTATTGAATACTTGGGTAACCGCTTACCCGATCCTGCAACTTTGTTCCTTCTTGGTACAATCATCATAGTAGTACTTTCACAAATTGCTGTTTACTTAAATTGGCAGGTTGATAGCTTTATTTCAGGATCACTGCTTGCTAAAAGTTTACTATCATCTGATGGAATTTGGTGGTTCCTCAGTCACATGGTGGAAAATTTTATAAAATTTCCACCACTCGCTATTGTTATAGTTGGAATGTTAGGTATTGGGCTAGCTGAACGAAGTGGTTTACTTCCCGCATTGATTCGTTATGTCATTTTAAGAACTCCTGCATCTCTGCTAACACCAATGACTGTTTTTCTTGGCATCATGTCATCATTAGGTCTCGATGCAGGTTACGTTGTCTTACCCCCTATTGCAGCTGCATTATATATTGCCGCTGGACGTTCACCACTCACTGGGATTGCAGCTGTATTTGCCGGAATATCTGCTGGCTTTAGTGCTAATCTTTTTATCACTGCACTTGATCCCTTACTCGCAGGACTCACTCAAACAGCAGCAGCAATTGTGTCACCAGGATATCAAGTTGCTGTTACGGCAAATTGGTGGTTCATGATCGTATCAACAATTGTTTTGACATTAACTGCCTGGGCAGTTACAGCATGGTTTGTTGAACCCCGTCTTAATCAACAAGCCGTAGAAATTGAAACGACCACACCAGCATTGATTGAAAATGCTAAAGAATCATTAGCACTTCGTACTGCTTTAATTACTCTGACTGTGGCACTATCAGCCACTATATTGATCATCAAAGTACCTGGTGCACCTTTATATGGCACAGGTAATTATTTTCCGCGCTGGATTGAAGTCACTGTGCCATTATTATTTCTGTTATTTTTTATTCCAGGTATAGCTTATGGCTTAAAAGTTGGAACAATAAAGAATGATAAGGATATTGCTAGGATGTTAGGTGAGACCATTGCCAACTTGGGACCCTACATCGTGCTTGCATTTTTTGCTGCACAGTTTATAGAATCATTTAAATATTCCGGTTTAGGTGAGATGTTGGCTATCACGGGTGGACAAACCCTGGCAGCAATGGATCTTTCTTCACCATTTTTGCTTAGTGGATTTATATTAATATCCATCTTTGCCAATCTTTTGATTGGTTCCGCATCAGCCAAATATGCTTTTCTTGCGCCGGTTTTTGTCCCCATGCTGATGCTGGTGGGCTTTAGTCCTGAGCTCACCCAGGCTGCCTACCGTGTTGGTGACTCTGTCAGTAATGTCATTACGCCGCTTAATCCGTATATGATTATTATTCTGATACAGGTTCAAAAATATATGAAAGGCTCCGGACTGGGCACACTTGTGGCAATGATGCTGCCCTACACCATTGTTTTTTCAATCGTTTGGGGAAGTTTATTGGTACTGTGGATGTTATTAGATATACCATTAGGCCCGGGGAGCAGCCTGCATTTTAATTTGCAATGATTGTGCTAGAATCCGCGCTCAAAATCTTCTAAGGTAATTAGTATGTCAAAGAAACCAGTATACAAGGTCATTTTTCATAACCAGGGCAAAATCTATGAGATTTACGCAAAAAGCGTGCATCAAGGGGCCATGTTTGGTTTTATCGAGATTGAAAAACTTGTTTTTGGTGAAAAGACCTCTGTCGTCGTGGACCCTTCTGAAGAAAGCCTTAAGACAGAATTCAGTAATGTGACACGCACCTATATTCCTATGCACTCCATTATTCGTATTGATGAAGTTAATAAGCAAGGTAATGCAAAAATTACATCGACCAGTTCAGAAGACGGCACTAATGTAACCCCCTTCCCTGTATATACTCAGCCTGGAGACATCAAAAATAAGTAATTTTTTATTAAGATTCTTCTCAAAAGGTTGGACATAAGCTCTTAATTTATAACTCAATTTAGTTAAAGGCTATTGTTAGTATGATGCAACATCAGTTTGTTATAACACCTTCATTTTAAAAAGATTTTATTTAGAACAAGTTTAGACTATGCTTGTAGTTGTACATGTGCGGATGCTGATCGGCATGCACCTATAAAAATAATTAATTGAAAAATAACTTAATTAATCTTTATTAATACTAATAATTAAATAACTAAGAACGGAGGTCGTAATCATGACTAGTCTATTACGTCGTACGACCGTACTCTTTTCCCTGGCTGGAAGCCTTAGTTTTTTTGTTTTTTATGGAATTGCGTATGCTGGCGATGAAGTCAAAGCCGGAACGCTCTATGGGAATATGCAGACGGTCACACAGGATATGTTGGATGTTGCAGCAGGTGATGCTAATAATTTCCTACATACCAATGGTAATTATAACCAGACGCGGTTTTATCCCGCACAACAAATCAACCGAGAGAATGTAAATAGGCTAAAGCGTGCCTGGAGCTTCAAGATGGAGGTTGTGAAATCTCTGGAAACTTCACCCATCATTGTTGATGGCACAATGTATGTCACGTCTTCTGACAACCACGTGTATGCACTGGATGCCAAGACGGGTAAACAAAAATGGCATTTCAAACACAAAATGGGTCCGATTACGACCGTTTGCTGTGGTCCGAATAATCGTGGCGTTTTCCCTTATGGCGGTATGCTGTATATGGGAACGCTGGATGCCAAATTAGTGGCAATCGATGCGGCAACAGGCAAAAAGGCCTGGGAGACACAAATTGCGGATCCTGAATTGGGTTATAGCGAAACCATGGCCCCCACAGTTGTCGATGGCAAAGTGTTGATCGGGACCAACGGCGGTGAATATGGTATTCGTGGCTTCGTCAAAGCCTTTGATGCAGCATCTGGCAAACTCTTGTGGACTTTCCACACAATTCCCGAGGACTCAACCGGGGTCTGGGCTACGCATGATGCAACTGGCCGCGATATGCTTAGAGATATCGCAGCTGAAAAAGCAGAACTCAAAAAAAGTGGCGACCCGTACAAAACGCTGGGTGGTGGAACCTGGCAGAATATGGCCGTTGATAGGGACACAGGCCGGCTTTATTTCATGGCGGGGAACCCATCGCCTGATTTGTATGGCGCGATCCGTCCGGGAGATAACCTTTACACTAATTCCCTGATTTCAACAGACATGAACGGTAAATATGTCTGCCACTTCCAGTACATCGCCCATGATGTCTGGGATCTTGATGCGGTCAGTCCACCAATATTGACAACTGTCACAAATAAAAAAGGCAAAAGGGTCAAAGGTGTTTTACATGGTGGCAAGACAGGTCATGTCTATGTCCACAATGCTTCTGATTGCAGCCTGATTCGTCATTCTGAAGCAATGGTTCCTCAGGAAAACATGTGGGTATTACCTACCAAGAAAGGAGAACGCATGCTGCCAGGTGCTAATGGTGGCGTTGAATGGTCACCCATGGCAACTGATCCGAGTCAGGGTCTGGCTTATGTACTGAATATACATCAGCCAATGACCTATCATGTGGAAGCAACCCCATATCCTGGCGGCAAGCTCTGGCTTGGTGGTGCTTTCAAAGTCATTGCCTCTGAAGAGCAGTGGGGTAATGTGACTGCGGTTGATTACAACACTGGCAAGATCAAATGGCAGGTCAAGACCCATCAACCTATGATTGGTGGACTCCTGGCAACGGGTGGAGGACTTGTATTTACCGGTCAAGGTAATGGATTGTTTCAAGCCTTCAACTCATCCACGGGTGAATTGATGTGGCAGGATCAAACTAATGCTGGTGTTAATGCACCACCCAGTTCATACAATGTTGGCGGTACTCAATACATAGTCGTTGGTTCAGGTGGTAATGCACAGATGAACTTCAAACGCGGCAATGAGATTATTGCCTATAAACTAGGGAATTAATAATAACTCCTTCTCTTAATTTGTCTAAATAACATTTAGATAAACAATTGGCCGCCTTTAACAAGGCGGCCATTTTTTTTACAAATTAAATGAACTATAGCGCTAAAAATAGTGCCTAATAACTTTATTGTAAGCAGAATAAAAAAATGAATTACATAAAACTACATTATCTAATTATATTATTTGCCTCTATTTATAGTGGTAATGTTATTTCGGAAGAAAATAGAATCGCAGAAGATAAATTCGCATCGGTACGCGACAAGCTTCAGATCTGTTTCACCTGTCACGGTGAAAATGGTGCATCGAAACAACCGACATATCCAATCCTTGCGGGTCAAGAGTTTTACTATCTCTATGTACAGCTGAAGGATTTTAAATCCGGCCTCAGAGATAACGCAATAATGAGTCCGCTAGTTGCCAATATAGAAAAACAAGATCTACGTCTTATGGCCGAATATTTTGGTGAACAGGAATGGCAGGGCACCGATTTCACTGCAGCGCCAGAACAAATTTCGGCTGGGAAAAAAGTAGTCGGTGCAGGCCAATGCGTGGCCTGTCACCTTGGCGCTTTTAATGGAAACAGTCGAAACCCAAGGCTTGCTGGACAACATTTTGAGTATTTAAATAAGACTATGCTCGATTTTAAAAACAAACAACGCAACAACGCACAACCAATGAATGCATTATTTGGCACTTTCTCTGACGATGAAATCAAGGCAGTTTCTCAATATCTGGCTGGGTTTAAGGATTGAATTAAATGTTAAGAGAAATCATATTTAATA
>CAZCXC010000078.1:0-7244 GCA_964502505.1 uncultured Enterobacteriaceae bacterium | reverse complement strand
TTCAAGTCTTTTCATTTTTGATTTTATCCATTGACCGTTAATCCAACCATCTTCCACGATTCTTGCCTCTGACAGGTAGTATTGACACAATTTTTGTCCGTGTGATTTCCATAAATTTACCGTATTTACTGAAAATCCCTGTTTTGTGTTTGTTAGTAATTTACTATCAAGGTATGGAGAAAGTAGCTTCCGAAGTAATAGTTATCCTACATTTTTTTGAGTATTGTATTTTAGTTTATTTGGTATATGAGTTGCATAAGATATTAGCTCTTGAGACAAAATAGGTGAAATCTGCTTTATACCAAAATGTTTGTGAATTTTCGTATAAAGTGGAATCCAATTATATAACAATTTTCCATTAAAATCAGCCAAAAATCGTTCTAACCAAAAAACTGATTCTGCATCTAGATGATTTGTTGGTTCATCAAGTAACAACATATCGGGACGTGAAAGTAATAAGCGACATAAGGCAACGCGACGTTTTTCACCACCGGAAAGATGTACTACAGATGAATCCCATGGTGGTAAACGTAAGGCGTCAGCAGCGCGCTCCAGTGTATTTTCCAGATTTTCCATATCCCAGGCCTGAATAATATTTTCGAGTCGCTCTTGCTTTTTAGCCAATGCATCAAAGTCTGCATCTTCTTCTGCATAAGTTATATACACTGCTTCTAATGCAGCTTGTGCATCTAATGGCTCTCGTATACCGTCTTCGACATTGCCACGAACATCTTTTTCTGGATCCAAATGAGGTTCCTGCGGTAAATATCCCACTTTAATGTCAGGCATCGGTCTGGCTTCACCGATAATATCAGTATCAATACCCGCCATAATTTTCAAAAGTGTTGATTTTCCAGCTCCATTTAGCCCTAATACGCCAATTTTTGCGCCTGGAAAAAACGATAAATAAATATCCTTAAGGATTTCACGTTTGGGGGGTACGATCTTGCCAACCCCATTCATTGTGTATACGTATTGCGCCATTAGAATTGCTTTCCCTTATACTTCAAAACTGAAGATTGCGAAGTATACGGTAAAGGATTGCATCATACAGCCTCCTGCTAAAGCTTGGATTAACCCCATTTTCAGGTTTTTACGTTTAACTATAAAGTTATTGTAAAAATCAACGAGTCATAGGAAAAAAATAATGAAATCAGGTATTTTAGAAAACGTTTTATGTTCATTAACAGTTGCAATTACAGTGTTTTTCACAGCAACAGGGCAGGCGCTGGAGGCTGAAAAACTAACATCATTGGATGATCAGAAATCAGTCGCTATCACCATCTATAATGAGAACCTGGCATTAATTAAGGATATACGCAGGATATCTCTAGATACGGGATTTAATCAGCTGGCATTTCGTGGCGTTAGCGCACAAATGCGTCCTGAGACTGCTTTGTTAAGAAGTTTAAGTATTGCAAAGAATTTCAATATCATCGAGCAGAATTTTGATTTTGATCTATTAACACCACAAAAATTACTGGAGAAATATGTAGGCCGGGAAATTCAGGTTGCCACGATTAATCCAGCAACCGGTGAAGAAACGGTAGAAGACGCGATAGTATTAAGTACTAATCAGGGGGTGGTATTAAAAATTGGAGATCGTATTGAAACTAACCCACGTGGTCGGTTTATTTTTGATGAAGTACCCAAAAATCTTCGTGATAAACCCACGCTCGTAATTCAGTTAAATAATCCAATAGCAAAATCGCAAGACATTGAACTCAGTTATCTTTCAGGCGGATTATCATGGAAAGCGGATTACGTTGCGGAGTTGAATGCAGATGATAATAAATTGGATCTGATGGGCTGGGTTACACTTAATAATAACAGTGGTACCAGCTATAACCAGGCAAAATTACAACTAGTTGCAGGTGATGTGAATAGAGTAAAACAGGAATTTAGGAAAGCCGGGAAAATGGCCCGTTCTGATATGGTAGCTGAAATGTCAGTTGCAGATGCTATGACACAGGAAAACTTGTTTGAATACCACCTTTACAATTTAAACCGGCCAACCACCATTGCGAACAACCAGATCAAACAAGTATCATTATTAACTGCATCACAGGTACCGGTTAATAAAGAATTTTTATTACAGGGAAATGAATATTATTACCAAAGTAGCTATGGTGATATTGGGCAAAAAATGAAAGTAGGGGTGTTTGTTGAATTCAAGAATGAAGAAGACACAGGGCTGGGAATACCTTTGCCCAAGGGTATAGTAAGAGTTTATAAAAAAGATAAGGCAGGCAATGCCCAATTCGTAGGAGAAGATAGTATTGATCACACACCTAAAAAAGAAGAAGTTCGTCTAAAATTAGGTGATGCTTTTGATATAACCGCCAATAAAAAACAGACAGATTTCAAAAAACGCGTTGCTTTCGCTAAATACAGCTATGCTTTTGAAAGTGCGTATCACATAGAATTGAAGAATGCTAAATCTGTGCCAGTGACAGTTGTTGTACGAGAACCGATTCCAGGTGATTGGAAGATGCTGAAAAAAACACACCAATTTAAAAAAGTAGCAGCAGGGACAGCGGAATGGCAGATTGAAATTCCAGCTGAAGGTAGTACCGTTTTGGAATATCGTGTGTTAGTTAGATACTGATAGTGATTAGTAAATAGGGGCGGATCAATTTATTAATTTGAATTGATTCCGCTCAATGACTTAATTAATTTAAATATTATAAGCCCATAATACTTTCATAGACAAGTTTGATCCATATATCTTCTTTTATAAATCCCTTTTCCCATATTTTAATAGATTGCGGTAAGCCCTGTTTTTGTATGCTTCCGAGATTTATTCCGTCACTGATATTTTGCTGAACAAAAGCAATGCTGTCTTTTAGCATTTGATAATATTCCAGCAAATCATTTCTTGTTGATAATGGTCCATGACCAGGAATAATCATTACGTCTTTGGGCAATGTATCTAATATTTTGCCAATATTCTTTGTAAAATTCAGAACGTTTCCGCCGCTGTCAAGATCAACAAACGGGAACATCCCCGCAAAAAAAATGATCACCCATATGGATTACCTTGGATTTTGTGAAATAGATGACAGAATCTCCATCTGTATGGCCATTGGGATAATGCAGTACGTTTATTGCCTCATCATTGAAATGAACAGTGAGTGATTGATCAAAGGTGATTATAGGCCAGGCATCTCTAGGTTTGGCAAGAGATTCCCCAAAAACATTTTTCTGATCAGTCATCAAGCGTTTTCGTACATTATTATGGGCAATAATGGTTGCATCACTACTAAAATTTTCATTGCCACCAGTATGATCTCCATGCCAATGGGTATTCAGAATAAAGTGAAGCTTGCCAGAATTTAAATTAGATAAGGCTTCCTCAATTTTGGCTGACATCTCAGCAAACTGGTCATCGACAATCAGGATGCCATTACTCCCAATCGATACACCAATATTCCCACCAGCAAAACCATTGATTCCTTCCAGCATATAAATGTTGCCTCTAACCTGCGTAACCTTTAATTCAATATCAGAGAAGTCCCTTTTGGCTTGTGCAGTTGTAAGAAAAAGTGAAAATATGAAGAAATAGATAGGATAATAGATTAGTTTCATGATTTAATTATATCAATATATTGCCAATAAAGGATTATATGTCCTAAAGTAATTTTTTGCTGTTATGAGGTGTGATGTTTGATGGTTGATAATTTAATGTCAGTCTGGATTACCAACATGAAAGATAATAAAAATCAAAATAAACCTTTAAAATCAGGGTATCTGATCCCCAGAGATCTTGTCCTGTATATGCTAATATTTTTATTGGGCTTAATTATTGGTTTCTTAGTTGGAAATAAGCAATATCTGGTATCGGCTAATTTATTTGCAGCGGTTATTCTCCTCATTATATATATTGTGATAATCTATTTTTATGTAGCAAAATTAACAAAAACACAAAAAGCGGAAACCAAAAAAATAGAACTTCAGTTAAGAACTGATCATTTAACCCAGCTTTTTAATAAAGAATACTTTTATGGATTATTTGAAATTGAATTAAGCAGGTCTTTCCGTTATAAAAGAAATCTTAGTTGTTTGCTGATGGAGATAGATGGTATCCATGAAATCTTTGATAAATACGGAGATAAACATGGAGATAAAATTATACAGGATACTGCTGAGATTCTTAAAGATAATTCACGAGTTACAGATATTCTGGCGCGTTTTGATGGCTATCAATTTATTTGCCTTTTTACAGAGACGAATATGGAAGCTACAATATTATTATGTAAGAGATTACGCGCACTTTTTGCTGGTGAAGAAATAGAAACAGATGAAGGTCAAACAGTATTTATTACATCGAGTATAGGCGTTACTGATTTTAATCCGGATGTGGTTAAACATGTGGATATTTTCAAAATGATTCAAGCCGCCAGAAAAGCACTGGATATGGCACAAGAAAGAGGCGGGAATAGAATTGAATATTTTGAATTAATAAAGGTCTAAAATAGATGGTTATAGTTTCACAACATAATATGTATTAATTAATATGCGTCAATTTGAGGTTGGTGATTTAGTTCTATTAATTAATTCAGACTATAATTCTGATTTAATTGGGCACGTTGGTATAGTTGCAAGAGCGGAAAATTTCGTTACAGGTGTTGATAAATATGGATGTTATATTTCTAGCAGATATGTTGTAGTTGATCTCCCAGATGATATCAATAGGCATGGCACGACGCTCTGGTATCTTAGACCCCATCATCTCATTAAAATCAACCCAGATGCAAAAGAAGTAGTTACAGCTAGTAAGCAATATGTATGTGTATCATAAGGAACATTTGCACTTTAATTTTCTACATGCTGTGATGTAAGAATTTACCTTATAATAAGTTTTAATATAGTATGTCCTTATCGAAGTAGAAACACTGCTTACTCTGATTAAGCTCACATCAGACATCATTAACTATATGAATACAGAAATTAAACAGATTTTAATCATTGACGATGATGAAGATTACCGAAATTTGATTGCCAGAAAACTTAGCCGTTCGTTTCAAGATGTAAAAATTGAAGAAGTTGATCCATTGAAAAATGATATGCCTGATGAAAATTATTATTGGAATGATATTGATTTGATTGTTCTTGATTACAATCTTGGTCTTGAATATACAGGTCTTGATTGGTTTAAAAATTTTAAATTAGAAGAAATGCCGGCAACAGTATTAATGACCGCAAAAGGGAGTGAAGAATTAGCTGTTCAGGCGATGAAAATAGGAATAGATGATTATATAGTCAAAGAACATTTTGATGATAAAAAATTAGCTAAATCAATCAGTGAGTGTGTCAGTAATAAAAAACAGGGAAAAATAAAATTATTAACACTGAAAAATCAAAGTATTGTATTTAATAAATATAATTTTATAAGAAGATTGAAATTAATTACAAAAGAGAAAGATACAAAGAATCATTTAATGTTAATAAATCCAGTTGCATATAGAGAAATAGGAAATGAAAAAGGAATTAGCTATCAAGACAGATATATAAACTTTATTACGGATTGTATCTATAGCTATATTTCATCCGAGAATCTAAATTGTAATATATTTACCTATAGAGAAGAATATATAGCAATAATTCTGGAAGCAGATTCTTATGAAAATTATTTAACAGCAATTATTGAAAAACTGGAAAAAGAAAAATATTCAATTGAATTAAAAAAATACCCATGCTTTGTTAATGTCGGCATTATAAGTCCAAAACACTTAGAAGAAAGTGAATTTAATAAGAGTGATTTTGAACTTCTGTCAATTGCATTAGAACTATGTAATTCGGCAAAGTTAGATGAAGAAAAAAGTATTTATAGTTATGGTGAAATAAAAATAAAAGATACAGATATAGATGAAAAACAGGATCCACAGATAGTACAACTATTTGATATCGAGAAAGCCGTAACAGATGGAAGAATATCGGCTAATTATCAACCATGGGTTTATATCCTGTCTGATGGTAAAACAAAAATTAAAGATATTTATGATGTAAGGATAGAGCTTCTTGATATTGATGGTTATAAAATACCACAAAAGAAACTCCTTAAAGTGCTGGGGGATACTTTTGCTAAACGCATGATTGATAAGTGGGTTTTAAATAGGGTGACCAATCAAGTAATTGAATTCAATAAACGAAAAGATAAAATAAATTATATAAAACTAGCCATAAAAATTACTTTAAGTTCAATGGGAGATCCGGAATTTTTAGCTTGGTTAAGTGATTTGTTCGAAGATGCGAATATACCAAAAGGCTGTTTATTTTTTGAGATAGAAGCGACTCAATTTATTCGGGATTCTGTACAGTGTAAATCCCTTATGCAAACAATAGGGATGAAATATGATATTAAATTTATCTTATCAGGACTTAGCAAAATTAATACGTACTATTCAGTGCGTGAATCCCAAATCTTTGATTTTGTAAAACTGGACATAAAAAAACTTACTTTTGGTGTTCCTAGAAGTCCATTGAGTGATTTAGTGAAAAAAATAAAAGATGATGGTGCTAGTATAATCGCAATTAATGTGGCCGATGCAGAAACATTGGCTTTTGCAACTGCATTTAGAGTTGATTATGTGCATGGTTATTTGATTGGAAAACCGTATATTGATGTAATATCAGATAGTGATGGAGATTTATATTGTGTAATTTAATAGATCGGCATGAAGTGTTGTAACTGTTTTAGATAAATCACTTCAGATGATATTCTGATAAAGTAGAAACCATTGCCTGGGTTAATAATGCAAGTTGTTCATTCTCTATAATATAAGGTGGCATTAAGTAAACTAATTTTCCAAACGGTCGTATCCAGACACCTGCCTTAACAAAAGCCTCACTGATTGTTTTCATATTAACTGGATCGTTCATTTCTACAACACCAATTGCACCGAGAATACGAACTTCTTTTACGTTACTAAGTTCTCGACAGGGGGCTAGGCCTTTTTCTAATTCTTTTTGGATTCGAATAACATTCTCATGCCAGTTTGATTCTTGTAATAATTGAATACTGGTTAATGCAGCAGTGCAAGCAAGAGGGTTAGCCATATATGTTGGGCCATGCATTAAAACACCTGGTTGCCCTTGATCTATACCATCACTAATTATTTTTGTGGTCAATGTAGCTGCCAAAGTCATGTACCCACCTGCTAAGGACTTACCAAGACACATAATATCTGGTGCAATCTCAGCATGTTCACAAGCAAATAATTTTCCTGTACGTCCAAAGCCAG
>CAZCXC010000077.1:0-22255 GCA_964502505.1 uncultured Enterobacteriaceae bacterium | reverse complement strand
CGACCACTCATCCTGGGGTCAACATTGGTCGCCGTCATCTTCCTGCCAATATTCCATTTCAAAACGGTCCAAACAGTGGTAAAGATGTCTTTATCCCGATGGATTGGGTAATTGGTGGGCAGGATAAGATAGGGCAGGGCTGGCGTATGTTAATGGAGTGCCTGTCTGATGGTAGAGGTATTTCTTTACCTGCGTTAAGTACAGGGGCAGGGAAGTTAGCAAGCAGGACGACAGGCGCTTATGCTCGTATACGTCGGCAATTTAATATGCCGATTGGTGAGTTCGAAGGCGTACAGGAAGTATTGGCCCGGATTGCAGGGCTGACTTATATGATGGATGCATCCCGCGTCTTAACTTTGACTGCACTCGATCAGGGTGAGAAGCCTTCAGTGATAACAGCGATTATTAAATACCATTTAACAGAGTCAATGCGACAGCTAATTAACGATGCTGTTGATGTACATGGTGGTAAAGCAGTTATGCTAGGGCCGAACAACTATCTTGCAAGTGTTTACCAGTCAATACCCATAGGCATTACTGTGGAAGGTGCAAATATATTGACTCGAAATATGATTATCTTTGGCCAGGGCGCTATTCGATGCCATCCTTATGTGTTGAAAGAAATGCAAGCTGTGGCAGAAGATGATGAAAAGGTGGGTCTGAAACAATTTGATAAAGTAATATTTGCTCATATAGGTTTTGTGATTAGCAATGTTGTTCGTACCTTTCTATTAGGGATATCGAATGCTCGGTTACATCGCCCACCTTTTAAAGATGTTACTGCAAGATACTACCAGCAAATAATGCGTCTAAGTGCTGTCTTTGCCCTGTTAGCCGACGTGAGTATGATAATTCTTGGTGGTAGCCTGAAACGTCGAGAGAGTCTATCTGCACGATTGGGTGATATCTTAAGCAATTTATATCTGGCTTCTGCCGTATTAAAACATTTTCAAGATCAAAATAGGCCTGAGGCAGATCAAGTATTACTAGAATGGAGTTGTCAAAATTGTTTTTATAATGCACAGGAAGCTATCAGTGAATTTTTAAATAATTTTCCCAATCGTTTAATTGCCTTATTGCTACGAGGGTTGATTTTTCCATTTGGACGTCCATTTTCAAGACCAAAAGATAAACTTAATTCTGCTATTGCAAAATTAATTCTCTCTCCCTCTGCTGCCCGAGATCGATTAACCGAAGGCATGTTTATCCCGACAAGTGATGATCAGTCTATCTGTAAACTTGAGCAGGCTTTAGTTGCAATAATTGATGCAGAACCACTAATGAACAATATTACAACTGCGATGCGTAAAGGTGATCTAAAGGCTAAAATATTAATGGATGCTGTTGATGAAGCTGTTGATACAAAGCTCATTTTGGAAAGTGAGGCAAAAATCATACGTACTGCAATTCAATTACGCAATGAAGTAATTGCCGTCGATGATTTTAATCCGGATGATTTTGGCAAAAAGGAAACAGTATGGCAGAGTCAAAAGCAGGCCGCACAGTCTATATAATTGATGGTAGCCGAACACCCTGTCTTAAGGCACAGGGTATTCCCGGCCCTTTTACGGCATCTGATCTCGCAGTCCATTCAGCCCGTCCATTATTAGCACGTCAACCGTTTGAACCCAGTGATCTGGATGAAGTAATCCTGGGTTGCATTATGCCTGGCCCGGATGAAGCAAATATTGGACGTGTGGTTGCCTTGCGTTTAGGTTGTGGCAATCGTGTGCCCGCGTGGACTGTACAACGTAATTGTGGTTCCGGTATGCAGGCGATTGATAATGCAGCACATAATATCGCCAGTGGAAGGGCAGACCTGATCTTGACAGGTGGTACCGAATCCATGAGCTATGCTCCATTACTTTTTAGTAAGGCAATGGCAACTTGGTTTGGTCGATTTGTGTCATCTCGAAGTGTGAGTGCTAAACTAAAGGTCTTGGTGCAATTTCGGCCAGTTTTACTGAAACCAGTCATTGCCTTATTAAAAGGTCTTACCGATCCTGTTGTTGGCCTATCCATGGGTCAAACAGCTGAGATTATTGCGCATCGTTTTGGTATCAGCAGAGAAGCAATGGATAGTTACGCGGTGCAGAGTCACCAACGATTAGCTGCTGCCTATGAAGAAGACAGGATGAATGAGGTTGAAGTAATTTATGATCAGAAAGGCAACTATTACGATCAAGATAATGGTGTCCGGCCTGATAGTTCTGTAGAAAAACTCGCAAAATTAAGATCCGTATTTGATAAAGAATTTGGTTTGGTCACAGCAGGAAATAGTGCCCAGGTCACGGACGGTGCAGCATGGGTGATCCTGGCGAGTGAACATGCGGTAAAAAAATATCAATTACCGATAATGGCAAAGATAGTAGATAGCGAATGGGCAGGGCTTGCACCACAACAAATGGGACTGGGGCCTGTCCATGCAATGACACCTCTTCTGCAGAGGCAGAAATTGGCCATCGGTGATATTGATTATTGGGAGATCAACGAAGCCTTTGCTGCACAAATTCTGGCCTGTTTATCTGCCTGGAAGGATAAAGATTATTGCCTCGATGAATTACAATTGAGTCAAACCATGGGTGAAATTGATCAGGCAGTATTAAATGTTGATGGTGGCGGGATTAGTTTAGGTCACCCTGTGGGGGCCAGTGGTGCACGAATCGTATTACATCTTTGTCATGTCTTGAATGAAAACAATGCTAATAAAGGTGTTGCCTCACTTTGTATCGGGGGTGGGCAAGGTGGGGCCATGTTAATCGAGCGAGATATTGTATAAATAAGAATGAAAAAACAAACTAATAAGCATTGGCATCTTGAAACCGATCAGCAGGGTATTGCTTGGTTATATATTGATAAGGCTGAAAGTACGACAAATGTATTATCCGTCGCTGTGCTGAATGAGTTGGATACAATTCTTGATACATTAAAGGAGCAAGGTCCTGGTGGATTAATTATCACATCAGCTAAAGACAGCGGCTTCATAGCTGGAGCGGACGTACATTCATTCACCAGTGTTAATACAAAAGAACAGGCACTGGACTTACTTGAATTAGGACATTCGGTATTTAATAAATTGGAAGCGTTGCCATTTCCGACATTAAGCTTAATCAATGGATTTTGCCTTGGTGGAGGATTGGAGTTATCGCTCGCTTGTCGATACCGTGTTGCCCTGGATGATCCAAAAACGCGCATTGGTCTGCCAGAAGTAAAATTAGGTTTTCATCCAGGCTGGGGTGGCACTATGCGGTTAGTGCGTCTTATTGGAATAACAGCAGCAATGAATCTTATGTTAACTGGGCGTACAGTTAACGCACGTGCAGCAAAGAAGATGGGAATGGTAGATCGGGCTGTACCAGATCGACATTTAAAAAATGTCGCAGTTACATTGATCAGTAAATTGCCTGCTAAACATAAGCCACCATTTCTTCAAAAAATGCTTAATCAGAAAATATTACGACCTGTTATTGCAAAGTATTTAAATAAGTCAGTCGAAAAACGTGTCAGCCGTAATCATTACCCTGGCCCTTTTGCATTAATTAATTTATGGGAAAAACATGGTGGTAATGAAAAACGGATGTTACAGGAAGAAATAAATTCCGTTGCTGAATTAATTATCACATCGACAGCAAAAAACTTAGTCAGGGTATTCCTTTTACAAGAACGGCTTAAGTCATATGGAAGAGACAGTGATTTTGAACCTCGTCATATTCATGTAGTCGGCGCAGGAATAATGGGCGGAGATATTGCTGCCTGGTGTGCATTTCGTGGATTAACAGTCACCTTGCAAGATCGCGAGCCAAAATTTATTGCGCCCGCATTAAAGCGTGCGTATAGCTTATTTAAGAAACGAATAAAAGAGCCATGGCGAGTACAGGCAGCAATGGATCGATTAATCCCCGATCAAAAAGGGCTGGGTGTAGCAAAGGCGGATGTTGTCATTGAAGCGATCGTAGAGAATATTGAAATAAAAAATTCGTTATTCAAAGAAATCGAACCAAAATTAAAAGAGGGGGCAATACTCGCAACCAACACATCCAGTATTGCCTTAAATAAATTAACAACAGGGTTGGATAATCCTGGTCGCCTGGTTGGCATTCATTTTTTCAATCCTGTTGCCATGATGCAATTAGTTGAAATAGTGAAAGGTGAGGATACGGATAGTTTAACGGTTGAACAAGCTGCTGCATTTTGTCTATATATTGATCGTCTACCTATTCCGGTTAAAAGTGCTCCTGGTTTTTTGGTTAATCGTATTCTCATGCCTTATCTAATGGAGGCGGTGTTACTATTGCAGGAAGGTATTCCAGCAGAAGTGATAGATAAAGCTGCCAAGTCATTCGGTATGCCGATAGGCCCTATTGAATTAGCGGATAGTGTTGGTCTTGATATTTGTCTATCGGTTGCAGATATCTTAACCGAATCACTTGATATGGAAGTACCGAATGAATTGAAAAATAAAGTAGAGCATGGTCATTTGGGTCGTAAAAGTGGTCAGGGATTTTATCAATATCAGAAAGGTAAACCTAAATATAAGAAGGTTAATATGCAGGCTTTTGCCATTGAGGATATTACTGATCGGTTGATATTACAGATGCTAAATGAAGCAATGTCCTGTATACATGAAGGTGTTGTAGAGGATGCTGATTTAGTCGATGCTGGCATGATTTTCGGTTCCGGGTTCGCCCCCTTTCGCGGTGGACCAATGCATTATCTTGAAGAACGCGGCAAGCAAGAAACAAAAGAACGTTTGCAAGCTTTGCGAGAAAATTGTGGTAGTCGTTTTGAACCAAAAGCGGGATGGGCTTAAATGGAAAGTCAGTTGCAATACGAATCATCACCACATCTCAGGTAATGTCTTCTGAATTTGATATTATTTCTGTAGAAGAAGCCAATACGCTTGCTGGTCTTTTCCGTGAGCGAATTCGGCGCAATCCCAAAAAAATTGCATACCGGTTTTATGATGCATTAAATGAAACATGGACTGATTATTCCTGGTCTGCAATGGCACGTGAAGTTGCTCGATGGCAGAGTGCCTTGGAACAGGAAAAACTAAAACCTGGCGACAAGGTTGCCATTATGGCGCATAACTCGCGATTTTGGGTGATATTTGATCAGGCCGCACTAGGTCTGGGATTGGTAACTGTTCCGTTGTACACCGATGATCGTGTCGGTAATGTTGAATATATTTTGCAGCAGACTGAAGTAAAACTTTTGGTTATTGGAGGTATGGCACAATGGGAGCGATTACAAGCTAAAGTAAAACAATTCGAGTTTTTAAAACGCATTATCAGTATTGGACAAATACAGGGTGACGATGATGATAGAATCGTTCCGATATCACAATGGTTACCTTTCGATTGGGGTGACCTCCGTGAAAATGATCAACATCCAGATGATTTGGCCTCAATCGTTTATACATCGGGAACAACCGGGCCACCGAAAGGTGTCATGCTCAGTCATCGAAATATTTTGAGCAATGCTATGAGCGGTCTGCAGGCAGTCCCAGTGATGACTAGTGATGTGTTTCTTTCCTTTTTACCTTTATCGCATACGCTCGAACGAACGATAGGTTATTACTTGCCTATAATGGCTGGTGCGACGGTTGCACATGCCAGGGGGATACCTGATCTGGTGGAAGATTTCCGTGTGGTAAAGCCAACAGCCATCATTTCTGTCCCTCGTATATTTGAGCGGATGTATGCCCGTGTTATGGAAGGATTACAAAATAAACCTCCTTATCTTAAGGGTGTATTTCATCTTGCCGTAAATGTGGGTTGGGACTATCTGAATTATAAACAGGGGAGAGCAAAGTCACGGGCATCATTTGTATTATGGCCATTATTAAAACGACTGATTGCAGACAAGATAGGTGAAAAACTTGGAGGTCGCTTACGTATTGCAATTAGTGGTGGTGCAGCGCTTGCACCTGAAATATCCAGGGTGTTTGTAGGATTGGGTGTACCCATACTCCAGGGGTACGGTTTGACAGAAGCAAGCCCAGTAGTCAGTGTCAATCGATTGGAATCAAATATACCAGCAAGCATTGGACCCGCCTTGCCAGGCATTGAAGTTAAGTTAAGTGAAGAAGATGAATTAATGGTTCGAGGGGATAGTGTTATGTTAGGTTACTGGAAAGATAAATCCGCTACAGAGCAGGCAATCAATCCAGAGGGTTGGTTATATACTGGTGATAAAGCCAAAATAGAAAATGATTTCATTTATATTACCGGAAGATTAAAAGACATTATTGTACTTTCAACCGGTGAAAAAGTGCCACCGCATGATATGGAACTTGCCATCGCAACTGATCAGTTATTTGAACAAATTATGGTAATTGGAGAATCACGACCTTATCTGACTGCACTAACAGTATTAAACAAAAAACAACTGGATAAATTACTCGAAACAGAGTTTGAAATAAATGAACCCGTCACAGAAGAGAAGATTGAAAAGCTGTTACAAAAAAGGATTGAAAAGAAACTAAAGACCTTTCCTGGCTATGCTCAAATAAGGCGTATGACCCATGTAAATGAACATTGGTCTGTGGAGAACGGATTGTTGACACCCACATTGAAAATCAAGCGCAATAAAATTCAGGGAAAATATGCCACTGAAATTGAAATCATGTATGCAGGTAACGCTTAGATAGTAAGTTGATAGAGAGCTTGCTATTGCTTACTACCAGCTATTTCTCCCAAACAGGATCCCATGGTGACATTATTATTAGGATAGGCCGTGGACACCCATTTTATGGTTTCTTTCCCGAATAACAAAATAACTGTTGAGCCCATATTAAATCGACCCATTTCACGCCCTTTCTGTAACTTGATAATTTCATTCTCTTCGTTATATGACCATTGCGTAATATTGGATAAATCAGAGGGTGTTATCTGTCCTGCCCATACGGTTTCCATACTGCCGACAAAGATAGCTCCGACCATAATAATCGCCATGGGACCAATTTCCGTATTGAACAAACTGATCACACGTTCATTGCGAGGAAACAAGTTATTAACTACACGTGTGGTATGTGCATTCACAGAAAATAATTTTCCTGGCACATAGATCATTTTTCTCAATTGTCCATCCACAGGCATATGTATACGATGGTAATCCCGTGGTGAAAGATAGAGTGTGACGAAATTTCCATTTTTAAACTTTATTGATTCATCCTCATCTGTGAGTAATTCTTTAAGATCAAATTCACGACTCTTGGCTTGTAGGATTGTTGTCACATCAATTTTACCAATCTGACTGATAGAACCATCAATCGGGCAGGCAATACCTTGTTTCGTAATTGGTCGTATTTCTTGTCTTAACGTGCGTGTAAAAAAATGATTAAAGTGAATATAGGATTCAGCATCGGACTGGTCGGCCAGGTTCATATCCACATTGAAATAGCGAATGAATGATTTAATCAGGTTATTTTTAAAGTATGGCGATTGACAACGGGTCAGTTTGTAAACAAACTTGGATAAAAAATGTTGCGGCAATAGATGTTGTGGAAATACCCTAATGTTATCTATAAATGCACTTAATATCATACTGCTAAAATACTCGATTAATGATAGTGATTATGCTGATCTGATAAATCAATATGTTTAACTTCTGGAGTGATTTTAAAAATTGTTCCATCTGCAAATATTAATTGAAGTGGAATTTTATCACCCTGTTTCAAAGTAATATCTTTGTTAAATAACATTAGATGATAATTGCCTGGTGAAAAAACAAATTTTGATTGGGCAGGAATTTTAATAGTCTCAAGTTCTATCATTTTTGCAATACCATCTTCTATTCTGGAATGATGGATTTCAATTCGCTCGAAATATTCGCTTGTTATGTTAATTAATTGAATGTCTTCTGATTTATTATTTACAATAGTTAAATAACCAGCATGTATACGTATTGTTGGTGGTGTGTCTTTAATCCAGGCATTTTCCACCCAAATATCCTGTTCTGCGTTTAATACTGGGATAAATAGCATGAATAATAACACTACGCGTAAAAATAGCTGATGCATCAATGTTAACTTTCTCCATCAATAAAACTTTGCATTGCAAGAAATCGGTTGAGCATATCATTTGTTTCTTGAGGTGAAGAAAATATACCGACTAACCTGCCTTTTGGATCAATGAGGAATACAGAGGCAGTATGATCTACTGGATAATCGGTAGAACCTTTTTTTTCTCCATGTATATAAACAATACCAATCTGATTCCCCAGGCTATTTATTTGGTCTTTCGTTCCACCCAGTCCGATGAAATCAGGGTTAAAATAACGAACATATTCACCAAGTTGTTCTGGTGTATCTCGTACTGGATCGACTGAAACAAACACTGTTTGTACGTTATTGCTTTTTTGACTTTTATCAAGTTGCTGATGAATATTATTCAAAACTGATAAAGTAATAGGGCATACGTCCGGGCAATGGGTATAACCAAAAAACAGAAATGACCATTTGCCAAGCAATTGATCCAACCCAAAACTTTGGCTCGAGTGATCAATTGTTTCAAAGGCAGTAATCTGTTTAGGATTTGGCCAAAGTAAGCCCTGGATAGCCGGCCGAGAGCTAATGTCAGTCTGGAAATATTTCGCGGTATACAGTCCTATTCCAGCAGTAAATCCTAGAATTCCGGCGGTAATTAATATGGTAGTAGTAACACGCTTTTTCATGGGGCGTGATTATACAATAAAGCGCTACAAATATGCGATCGCCATACTTTATTTAAATTTAATCTGGTAAAATGAATTCAATACTGAGCCCCGCCATGAAGCGGGGTTTCGTTTGAAAAATTTACTTAACAATATTGATTAAAAATTATCCGGTTTAGAATTTTTATAGTGAACACAGGATAACGAAACAAATGAGTAAAGGTTTAATCATTCATTTATTTTTACTGGTTGTAATTATTCCTGCCATTGACGAGGCAACAGGATTAGTTACATTACTAATCTAACGGAATTTAAATGCGACATACCGTCAGTTTATCTTTACTACTTGCGGCCTTCTGGTTACTCAATTCGGGTCACTACAACCCGTTGTTACTCTTTCTTGGGGTGATTTCTATTGCTGTTGTCGTTTTTATAGCACACAGAATGGATGTAGTGGATCACGAATCCCAACCGGTGCACCTGACCATCCGTATACCGGGCTATTGGTTGTGGTTGATAAAACGGGTAATACTGGCCAATTTAAATGTCACGCAACATATATGGCGAGGTAGTAGCACAATCAGTCCCACCCGATTTACGCTCAAGGCCAGTCAGAAAACAGATATGGGCAAGGTGATCTACGCTAATTCGATTACCCTGACACCGGGGACAGTTGCCATCGATCTGGAAGATAACACCATTACTGTTCATGCCTTGACACAACAGGTAGCTGACGACCTGAAATCCGGCGAGATGGATCGACGGGTCAGCCGGTTAGAAGATTAATGTTTATCGTAGCAACCATAGCTATTTTAATTGTCATGGCCTTGGCACTCATGCGCGCGTTCATCGGGCCGACACTTTATGATAGGATTTTGGCCGTTAATATGTTTGGTACAAAAACGGTTTTGTTGATCGCCGTGTATGGATTTCTGATGGGCAGGCCGGACTTTCTGGATATTGCAATGGTCTATGCACTGATCAGCTTCATCAGTGTTATCGCTGTTCTACGATTTTTTGAATATCACCGGAAAGATTCTGTGGCAGAGGATTAATAATGGACATGTTACTTACAACACTTAGTTGGCTATGTTTGCTCCTCGGTAGTTTTTTTTGCATCTCTGGTGGCGTTGGGATGCTACGCTTCCCTGATTTTTATACACGTATGCATGCTTCCGGCGTGACCGACACACTGGGTGCGGGTCTAATTCTGTTGGGCCTTATGTTGCAGGCAGGTTGGAGTCTGGTCCTGGTGAAACTTATTTTCATTCTTTTGTTCATTTTATTAACCAGCCCGACATCAAGCCATGCCCTTGCGAAAGCGGCAGTGCATAGCAAACTAAAACCCGAACTGCATGACTATCAAACAGAAAAACAAGGAGCAGCTTCATAGAACTTTTAATCAATATTATCCTGCTGGGATTTTTGGTGTTTACCGCCCTTGTTATTGCTCGAGTGCAAGATTTGTTTGTCGTGGTCATGCTCGCTGGCATCTATGGTTTGTTGTCCGCCAGTTTTTTTGTTGTCATGGATGCGGTAGATGTGGCTTTTGCTGAAGCAGCAGTTGGAGCAGGGATATCAACATTACTCATGCTCAAAACCCTGACGCTGACAGGACGTTATGAAAGTTATTCACGCCAGAAACCTGCACTGGCGCTTTTTGTTGTGCTGATTACCGGTGCCCTTTTAATTTACGGCACACTTGATATGCCGCCTTTCGGTACAGCTTCGGCACCTGTGCATCAACATGTTGCACCGTATTACATCAACAAATCCATGGAAGAGATTGGCATACCTAATATTGTGACTTCAGTATTGGCCAGTTACCGGGCACTAGACACGTTCGGTGAAGTCGTTGTGATATTCACGGCAGGTATCGGTGTTTTGGCATTGCTGGCAGTGACACATCGATCCCATAAAAAACAGGGTGGGGTTGTTGCTTCAATGCATCAGCACATGGTGCTACGTATTGTTGCGAAGATATTGATTCCCTTGATATTGATATTTGCCCTTTATGTTCAGTTTCATGCTGATTATGGTCCGGGCGGTGGTTTTCAGGCCGGTATCATATTTGCTGCAGCCATTATTCTTTATTCCATATTGTTTGGGTTGCGTGCCGCACGGCAAGTGGTCAACCAATCCCTGATTCAGTTTCTCGCCGCTCTTGGGGTTTTACTATACGGTAGTGTTGGAATTGTTGCCTTATTAACAGGCAAGAATTTTCTGGATTACAGTGCCTTGTCACATGACCCTGTTTATGGACAGCAGCTGGGAATATTACTCGTAGAATTAGGTGTAGGCATTACAGTCGCTTCTATCATGATCATCATCTTCTTTAGCTTTCCAGATCATATCAACAGTAAGGGAAAAACCGACTCATGACGGTATTGGGTTTATATAACTACTGGGTTGTGATCGTATTAATGATGATTGGTTTTTATATTGTTATCGCGCATGGCAATCTGTTAAAGAAAATTATCGGTCTAAATATCTTCCAATTATCTGTTTTTATTCTCTATATCAGTATGGGGAAAGTCAGTGGTGGAACTGCCCCTATACTTGAGCAAGGTGTATGGCTGTATTCTAATCCGTTGCCCCACGTACTGATCCTCACGGCCATCGTTGTTGGAATTTCCACCACGGCCCTGGCGCTTGCATTTGTAGTACGAATCAAACATGCCTACGGCACTATTGAAGAAGAAGAAATACAAAAGAGAGATAGTCAGGAGTGATAGCGCATCTTCCCATTTTACAGGTCATTGTTCCATTAATGGCGGCACCCACATGTTTGATACTACGTCAGCAAAAATTACTTTGGTTGTTCACTCTTGTTGCCAGTGGTTCGGCATTTATTATCAGCGTGATATTGCTGCAGCAAGTGACACAAACCGGAACGATTATTTATGAAGTAGGGGGCTGGAACGCTCCCTGGGGTATAGAATACCGCATCGATCAGCTGAGTGCCTATGTGCTTCTAATTATAACGGCTATAAGTACTATCGTATTACTTGCCGCATACACCAGCCTTCAAAGAGAACGAATAAAAGAGAGACATTCACTTTTTTACGTTGCTTATCTGTTATGTCTCGCGGGCCTGTTAGGTATTGTCGCCACGGCTGATGTTTTTAACTTATTTGTATTTCTCGAGATATCCGCTTTGTCTTCCTACACATTAATTGGCATGGGAAACGATCGCCGTGCTCTATGGGCTTCGTACCAGTATTTGATCATGGGGACCATCGGCGCCACCTTTATCTTAATCGGTATCGGCTTGATGTACATCATGACCGGTACGCTCAATATGCATGACCTGGCACAACGATTACCAGAGGTTGCCGATACGCGAACGGTGTTCACAGCATTTGCTTTTTTTATTGTCGGTGTATGCTTGAAACTGGCATTGTTTCCATTGCATCTCTGGTTACCGAATGCCTACGCGTATGCCCCCTCGGTAGTCACTGCTTTTCTTGCAGCAACATCAACTAAAGTTGCTATTTATATTTTAATACGTTTTATTTTTTCGGTGTTTGGTGGGGTGTACTCACTTTCCCACTTACCGTTACAATACATATTACTGGTACTGAGTCTGGCCGGAATCTTTATCGCATCAATCACCGCAATTTATCAGCTCAACATTAAGCGTCTGTTTGCATACTCCAGCGTCGCACAGATTGGCTATATGATTCTCGGTATCAGTATGGGCAGTCCGACCGGACTGATGGCAACACTGTTGCATCTGTTTAATCATGCCTTGATGAAAAGTGCCTTGTTCCTGGCGTTGGCTGCTGTCATGTATCGAATTGGCAGTGTACAGATCAGCGATTTTGAAGGACTCGGCAAACGCATGCCGTGGACCATGGCCGCAATCGTGATTGGCGGTTTAAGTCTCATAGGTATCCCGTTAACAGTCGGTTTTGTCAGTAAATGGTATCTGGTTCTCGCTGCACTGGAACACGGCTGGTGGCCGGTTGCTGTTTTGATCCTGATTGGTTCCCTGATCTCATTGGTTTATGTATGGCGAATTATCGAAGTCGCTTATTTCAAACCAGTCAGTACTGAAAGCGCTGGAGTGAACGAAGCACCACTGAGTTTACTAATACCGGTCTGGATTCTGGTGCTGGCTAATCTTTATTTTGGAATCGACACGCGCTTGACAATTGGTGTAGCTGAAATGGCTGCACAAACGCTGATTGGAGTTACCCCATGATGCTGTTATCACTCGAAACCATGTTGCAACTGGCCATACTCGTGCCATTACTCGCTACTCTGGGGATCATTGCAGCAGGTAATTACCCCAATTTACGCGAAGCGGTGACGATCCTGGCGAGCCTGATGGTTATATTTCTGGTGATAAAGTTGTATATCGCACTCGATAATGGTGATGTCATCAGTGTTCAATGGTTAGAACTGATGCCGGGGCTGGCAGTAAGCTTCAAGATCGAATCACTGGGTATGCTGTTCTCACTAACGGCCAGCTTTTTGTGGTTTATCACTTCAATTTATTCCATTGGTTATATGCGTGCCCATAAAGAAGATCATCAGACACGTTTTTATACCTTCTTTGCCATTTCAATAGCCGCAACGATGGGTATTGCCTATGCAGCCAATCTATTCACCCTGTTTATTTTTTACGAAATACTGACCTTATCTACCTACCCACTGGTAACTCATGCAGAAACCGAAAAGGCAAAACAGGGCGGACGAGTTTATTTGGGGATATTATTGAGTACGTCCATTGTTTTTTTTCTGCTTGCCATCATCGGTACCTGGTATATCACCGGTACCCTGGATTTCACACCGGGTGGGATCTTTGATAGCGATACTTCATTGACGGTAGCCAGTGTGCTACTGGTTTTATTTGTCTTCGGTATTGGTAAGGCTGCGATTATGCCATTTCATCGCTGGTTACCGGCTGCAATGGTTGCGCCAACACCCGTTAGTGCACTGTTGCATGCGGTTGCAGTGGTTAAAGCGGGCGTCTTTACCGTGTTGAAAGTTTGTGTCTTTATCTTTGGTATTGATTTATTGAATATCCTGCCTGCCACTCAGGGTTTACTTTATCTTGCAGGGGCTACGGTTCTTCTGGCTTCAATCATCGCAATGCGGCAGGATGATTTAAAGACGCGATTGGCATATTCCACCGTGAGCCAGCTGGGTTATATAACAATGGGTGCCTTGTTAGCTACCAGCGCCGGAGTTGCTGGTAGCGCTATGCATATAGCGATGCATGCATTCGGTAAAATTACGTTATTTTTTTGCGCAGGTGCAATTCTGGTGGCGACGCATAAAACAAAGATCAGCCAGATGCGCGGTCTGGGTCGGCAAATGCCCATTACTATGATCGCATTTTTTATTGGTAGTCTTAGCATTATTGGCCTACCTCCGGCCGGTGGCACCTGGAGCAAGTGGTATCTGATAGTAGGCACTTTGCAGTCTGAACAATGGCTATTAATGGGAGTTTTGATGCTCAGCACGTTGCTCAGTATTGCCTACCTGCTACCTATTCCGATTCGTGCATTTTTCCCGGGTAATACTATTCATGCTGCCAGTGATCAAGTGCATGCCATGACCATAAAAGAGGCCCCGTTGCCTTCGTTGGTTGCATTATCAATTACCGCTTTGGGGTGCATGATATTGTTTATCTTTCCACAATCGTTATATGAACTAGCCACAGCCATTCTGGAAACACCTGAATTAGCTTATGGAAAATAACAAGAAACATTTATTTGATAATCCGCAGAATGTGAAAAGAATACTGCACGTATTGTATTTCATCTGTGCAATGCTGTTTGGTCTGGAATTTGTGATTCACCGTCACACTATGCACAACTGGGAAAATCTTTGGGGTTTTTATTCGCTATTTGGTTTTGTAGCCTGTGTCACATTAGTGCTCATTGCCAAATGGATGCGTACATTTCTAATGCGGTCAGAAAACTATTATGACCGCGAAGAATTGAAAGATATAAATGGTGACAGCAATGTGGATGACTGAATTACCACCATTTATACCTTTCTATATTGGTGCACTGTTTGCATTATTTACACGTGGTCTCTTGCGAATGGCGTTGATGCTTGCCGTGCCTGTACTTGGTGCGATTCATCTTTGGATGGTTCCTGAAGGGGTTCATTGGCAATTTACGTTATTTGATTATCAACTGATTCCTTACCGCGCTGACAAACTCAGTTTCATGTTTGGTTACGTATTTCATATTGCCGCTTTTATCGCTATCACTTACGCATTACATGTTCGTGATACTTTGCAACAGGTTGCCGGAATGTTATATGCAGGCAGTGCATTGGGTGCGGTATTTGCCGGAGATTTGTTAACGTTGTTTGTTTTTTGGGAAATGCTGGCAATTTCTTCGGTGTTTCTCATCTGGGCCAGACGGACGCAACGATCTTATGTTTCAGGTATGCGTTATCTTATTATTCAGGTCTTGTCAGGTGTTATTTTACTGGCGGGGACATTGCTTTATTTTGGTGAAACCGGATCACTGGTATTTGAGTATATCGGACTGGATGGAATTGCCAGTTGGTTTATATTTATCGCCTTTGGTATTAAATGTGCCTTCCCGTTACTGCATAACTGGCTTACCGATGCCTATCCGGAAGCGACACCTACCGGCACCGTCTTCTTGTGTGCGTTTACGACAAAAGTAGCTGTATATTCACTGGCCCGTGCTTACCCCGGCACCGAGTTGTTGGTCTATATCGGCGCTGTCATGACCTGTTTCCCAATATTTTTTGCTGTGATTGAAAATGATCTGCGTCGTGTATTGTCATATAGCATGATCAATCAGGTGGGCTTTATGGTCTGTGGTATTGGGATTGGTACCGCATTGGCCATTAACGGCGCCATATCCCACGCCTTTAATGAGGTGATCTTTAAAGGGCTGTTGTTCATGTCTATGGGTGCAGTATTGCATATGACGGGCCGTATCAATGGATCTGACTTGGGTGGACTATATAAGAGTATGCCCAAGACCACCACATTGTGTATTGTCGGAGCTGCTTCAATTTCAGCTTTCCCATTGTTCAGTGGTTTCGTTAGCAAATCATTGATAATGAGTGCTGCACTGGAAAGTGGTTATCATTGGATCTGGCTAATGTTGTTATTTGCCTCTGCCGGTGTGTTTCATCATGCCGGGATCAAGATTCCATACTTTGCTTTTTTCGCTCATGATTCAGGGGTTCGTACCTCAGAGCCACCCATTAATATGTTACTCGCCATGTTTATAGCGGCAGTGCTTTGTATCACTATTGGTGTTTATCCGTCTGTACTTTACCAATTTTTACCAAACGACACAGGTTATAATCCTTATGTTGCAACCCATGTACTTGCACAAGCACAATTACTTTTCTTCGCGGCGCTTGCTTTTGTATGGCTCAACCTACGGGGCATTTATCCTCCGGAGTTACGTTCTGTCAATCTGGATGTTGAGTGGTTTTACCGGAGGGTATTCCCAAAAATACTGCATAATTGTTTTGAAGTAATTTGGAGGATTGATACAACCCTTCGCCACATGTTGTTGGATAAGTGTGAAAATGTTGCGATGTATATGTCACGACATGGGCCAGGCAGTTTGCTATCGCGCACGCGTCCAACCGGCAATATGGTCATGTGGGTAGCAGTATTACTTGCCGGTTATCTGTTTCTCAGTTTTATTTGACATTTTTCGAGAAGGCATATCCTTTGCTTTAAATCAGAATTAATTCATCTCGGGAGTTCTTTCTGTAAAAGAAAGCAAAAAATACCCTTTTTGGGGGACGACAGGCCCAATTAAAAGCACTATATTTTAAGTGAAGGAACAGCATGTACTAGCTTCCATGGAGGGAAAGGGGAAAGGATTTTCCATAAAAATGTACAAGGTCACGGACGGTTTCTGTGCCACGGATGGCACACCACTTCTGTCTCTATATTCTGTCTCTATATTTTAATAATATTTTAAAAACTATTTACTATTGAGGCTACTAACTGATTTTTTGCCAATGGCTATATTTAGTTATTGTCCAGAAAAGGTATCCAATATTTCCCAATGCATAGGGAATAAAAAAATAGATTATGCCTGCAAACCAGGTGATTGGGCCAATCAAGTAAATAAAATCCTCAATCTCAAAACCGGCAAATCCTGGGTGTTCAACGGACTCAACTCCATGTTGCTTTTCCATAGACATGCGTAGATAAAGAATCACCGGATTGGAAAGACCCGCTGAAAATCCCAAAATAACTGCCCACAGTCCAAGTGAGCTCTCTTGTAAACCAAGACCAATACCTATAAATAAACTGGTGTAATTTATTCCGCCAACAATGTAGTCATATTTGTGTCCAAAGTTTGAAGTTTTGTTTGTCATCCTTGCCAATTCGCCATCCATGTGATCAGAGAAGACGGCCAGCATATAAAGTAAAGCAGCAAACCATGCCAGTTGTTCCATAAATAGAGCAAAGATCCATGCAGCAGCTTGACCAAGTATTAAAGTGAGTGTGGTTAGATGGTTGGGATGTAATGGTGTTTTCCTGAACGGATAAACAATCAATCTTGCCAATCTTTGATCCCAAGGTGTAATTTTAGCTGCATTCAACATTATATTTTTCAATGTTGTGTGTAATAACTATTTTCATTGAACCAAGTAATGGCATCTTCAATCGCGTGAATTGCTGAGCGTGGCTTATAATTTAATTCATTTTTAGCTTTGTCGCTGGAAAAATACATAAATTTTTTCGACATGCGAACGCCATCAAGTGTTGCTCTGGGTTCTTGCGTACTAATTTTTGCCCATAATTCCATGAACCATGCTATCGGCAAGACTAAATGCTGGGGAAGACACACACGCTTTATTTTATTTCCGGTAATCTGATCAATAAGATTTAATAGTTCTTTCAAACTCATATTTTCTCCACCAAGAATATATCGTTCCCCGAATTGACCGTGTTCATATGCTAATAAATGACCTTTAGCAACATCATTGACATGTACAACATTTAACCCTGTATTGACATAAGCAGGCATCTTTCCATGCAGTGTATCCAGGACAATACGGCCTGTAGGGGTGGGTTTAACATCACGTGGACCGATAGGTGTAGATGGGTTCACAATGATTATGGGTAGATCATGTTGCTGTACTAGTTTTTGGATTTCTTGTTCAGCTAAAAATTTCGAACGCTTATAATGGCCAACCATATCATCAAGTGAAGATGGTGTATTTTCATCTGCAGGACTACCATCAGAATTAAAGCCTAAAGTTGCAACACTACTGGTATAGATTATCTTATCAATACCTGCATCTGTTGCAGCAAGCATTAATTCACGTGAACCTTTAACATTAATTTCATACATTACTTCAGGATTGGGTATCCATAGACGATAATCAGCTGCAACATGAAATAATTTGGAGCAGTTTTTTACAGCCTGTTTTAGAGATGATGAATCCCGCAGGTCACCTTCAACAATTTCTATTGGTAGACCTTCAAGGTTTCGACGGTCGTTATCAGGCCTGACCAAAACCCTTATTTCGTGGTTTGCGCCAAGCAATTGCCGTAGCACTGCAGAACCGACAAAACCATTTGCTCCAGTCACAAGAGTTTTCATTAATAATTTATCATGTTAATTGCACGAAATTCACGCCATACAAAAATAGCAAATATCGGAGCACCGATGCTGGCTAATATTAAAAACGGAATTAATCCATTTAGAATGGAGACAAGAGGCAGTAAATATAGAATATCCTCAGCCTCAAATCCGGCAAAATGTGGTTGTCTTGCATCAGATTTTCCTACCTGTTCTTCAATTTCATTGCGCATGTGAAAAATAGCTGCAACGGTGAGTCCCGCTAAAATACCCATTGGTAACGCCAACCAACCAAGTGAAGATTGCATTAGACCGATACCAATACCTATAAACAGAATAATATTAACTATTGCATCACTGGCGAGGTCAAAATAATGACCGAATTTGCTCATATTGCCTGTTAGTCGTGCAAGCTCACCATCAGCATGATCCAGAAAATTTGAGATGACAAAGCAGCAAGCTCCTATATTGGCCCAGAAATAATTTCCCAAACTAAAACTAACAGCAGCCAGAATACCAAATAGCAACCGTAAGCAAGTTAAATGATTAGGTGTTACCCAGCTATTTTTTAAAGGATAAATCAACTGATAAGCAAACCTTGCATCCCAGGGTTTGGCATTGTTTATTAACCTTGAACTAGATTTTATTTTTTTATTTTGTTCATTAAGTAGACTAGGTAAAACAATCAGCGTACATAATAATGTCATACAAATACCAATGGTTAGCAGTTTGCCCATACTGGCAGTACCAAGGTGAGGGGAAAATGCCAGGTTACCAAAACTGAATATCGTCGTTAGTGCACTCACCAATACAGCGCGTGCAGAACTTGTTGCCAGTAATCTACCGTCTTCTGGAGGGGCACTACGCGATCGATGAATAATATGAATTGCACTATCGACACCAATTCCCAACAATAAAGGCAAGGCAATAATATTCGCAAAATTAAAAGGAATTTTCAGCAGTACGCTAAGTGCGCCTGTTAATGTGGCGGCAAGTAATAAAGGTACTAATATATATGTAGTGTCACGGACACTTCGCAATAAAAGAAGCAAAAGTAAACTAATAGTTAGTAATGCATATAAAAATGCTTGTTGGAAGGCATTAATAACAGCCTTACCTGCTTCAATATTTATTACGGGTGCCCCGATGACTTGAGGTATTTCTTGTTGTAATTGGTCAACAAAATCCTCCATTGCCAAATTATCCATCAGGTTTTCAGCAGGAAATATTTCAAGTAAATAATTCCCCTCAACACTTTTCCAACGTGTTGACAATTCATCAGGTAAATTGTTGATTTCTATTATATCAGCGTTTAATGCTGCTTTGAGTGCATTTAGTCTACCGGGTAATGATGCAAGTAGACTTTGCTCAAGTTGATGTAATAATTCATGTTGATCTTTTCTACTTAATTGTTGTAGTTTTAAAAGAAAATTATTAAGGTTATCTTTTATTCCTTGTTCTTCAGGATCAGAATAATCGTAATTATTTAAAATAACACTAAATTTATGTAACGCATCAATTCTATCTATATTACTAACGGTATTGTTATTTTCAACAATTAATAAGTCGCCAAGGAGCAAACTCATATCATCAACAATAGCCAGTTTTTCTTCCTGATGTTCCGGGATGAAGTCTTGTATCCATATAACTTTGTCAACTAAAGAAAATTTCTTGATTTTTTCACTTAAATATAGGGCCTGTTCTTTATTTTCAGCAAGTACAACACTAGTCCATGGCGATGTATTACTATCTTCAAGTAATTCTAAATAAGTTCGTACGGATTCATTTTTAGGCGATTGTAGATTTAAAGTATTGTAATCAAAATATATTTTAGGTAAGAGTGCTAATGAACCAATAGTGATTAAAAATAAGATAATTTTAATATTTTTAGATTGATTTATTGGTAGTGATATTAATTTATTTAATATGACAGATGGTCGTTGTTTATGACTTTTAATTGTATGTGGAAAAAAACTAAGCAATGCTGGAAGGACCGTTAAAGTAACAATAAGACTAATAAACATACCGCTTCCTGATATCCAACCTAGTTCTGCAACACCATCATAATCAGTGGGTATAAAAGCATAGAATCCAATTGCAGTAGTTAAAGCGCAAAGTATTAATGATCCTCCAACATTAGTGGTTGCTTCTTTTAATGCCAACTGAGGAAGCTGATTATTCAGTAATAGCTCTCGATAGCGAAGACAGAGATGAATTGCAAAGTCAACACCGAGACCAATATAGAGTATGGCAAAGGCAACAGAAATGAGATTTAATTCACCTACTGTAAATGTAGCAAAGGCGGCAGTAAGTATTAAGCCAGTGACTAATGTAAATAAGGTGGCGACTACCAACCAAATTGAACCTAAACCTATCAGCATAATTATTGTCACTAGGAAGAGCGCCACAACAATTGCTTTTCCTGTTCCTTGGCTAACGCTTAATAATTCTTCATGTGCCAGAGCTGCGCTTCCAGTTAAACTTAAACGAGCATTATATTTTTCACTCAGTTTTAATTCATTGGTAAGGGCGCGCACCCTGTCAATAGCTGCTTGTGTCGGTAAAAATTTACTGTAATCCTGAACAGGTTGCAGAATTATGAATTCTCTATGTTTGTTTTCTATTTCATTCTGCCCACTTAACAAGGCGTGCCAGGAAAGGCGATAATTATTATTTTGTTCAATTGCGTCAAACGCCTCATTCATGCTTTTTAACAGTGGTACTAAATCAATGTCTTCACCATCATGTTTTGCTTTAATTGCCTCACCAAGCATATTAAACAGGCCACGTAATGATTGATCTTCAGTGAGTTTTGAAAGAAATGGTTGAATAGCGGCAAGGTTATCAGACAAGTCCTGTAACTCTTCAATGTCAAGATAGAGTAATGCTGATTCCTTAAAAAATGTGAGTTCCTGTGGATAATAAATAGTCTTAAACAATATATTTTCTTCAAGCAGTTTACTATATAGTAATTGCGCAGCATCCTGTGCTTGATCAGGTGTGGCTGATTCAATAACGACCAGTAAATTATCAGTATATTGTGGAAATAATTTTTCATACTCCAGATCAAGTTGTCGCCAGAGCAAGTTGGGCGAGAGCATATCCCGTGTATCGGTATTCATTCCCAGGTTATTAACGGTGTAGTTTAATGAAGTTATTGCAGCAATGATTGCCAACACTACGATGTGAATAGGGAATCTCTGGACAAACCGGATCCATAAATCTAGTACATTCTCTATATAATGATGTCTTATTTTTTCCATAGAATTAACATCAAAATTTATTATTTGCGATATAAACTAGAAGAATTTAAGCATCAATCTCGATTGTAAAAAGTATTTACTATCTCGAAGAGTGATAAATAGTGGTTAAGTTATATTTTATACATGGAAGACATATTCCTTACCAGCTTCTCTTTCACAATCGGGGGGATAGCTTTGCCGTTTATCGTCATAGTATTGTCGACGATGGTCTCCTTCAGATAGACGATTATAAGTAATATATAAAACGCGACGTGCAGAATCTGTAAGGTTAGGTTCTGATCGATGTGGTGCATAGGAATCGAAAAATACAGCATCTCCTGGCTCGGTTGGCACACCAATATAATCGAGTGCATTCTCTTCCAGTGGTTTCCATTTTTCGCCAATAAACCCTTTATCATGATGACCGGATGCTAACTCTAGATATCCATTTTCTTCAGTGGTAGCGTCAATGCTGACTAAAGCGGTAATATGCAGTTTCGCATATCTGTCCCAGCCCGCTTGAACATCCTGATGTGCTTTAAATCCATCACCGCCGGGCATCTTAAAATTGATTTTGTCTTTAAACAAAACAGCTTGTTCACCAAATAATTGTGAGACTACCCCCTGCATTTTGTCATCCTTGAAGAGCATGCTGAAATTCGAGTGGAATGGTTCTATGTCTTCTATACGCGAAAGTATCCGACGTTCAGGTGCAATTTGGCTTTTTTCAAAATACATCATGTATTTTCCGGGGACCTCAGGATAATTCGCGACTTCTTCAGTCCATTCGGT
>CAZCXC010000076.1:0-3351 GCA_964502505.1 uncultured Enterobacteriaceae bacterium | reverse complement strand
CCAATTCCTGTATATATAAGGGTATAGGCCGTTATTCCAGTAAGTGCATAGGTCAAGTTACTCTTGTTAAGAATGTATAAATTTTCTTTTAAACCGCTGGGTAACAAGGAAAATTCAAAGGGTAAATAGTATCCAAGCACTATAAGAACTATATAAAGTACAATGCTCATGAGTAATGTACCGAGAGCAGATGACATAAATGCTGACACAGCGGACATATAAGCTAAAAACGGGATGACATAAACCAGGGTAAGTAGTAAAACTTGTTGCGCATAGTATAAAGTCTCAGTCATTGTATATTTATCAAATTGCAGAGAAATAATAGTTGCGATAACAGCAGCCAAAATAATTGTGCTTGCTGTTAGTAGATATGCGCTTATAAAACGGGAAAAAAATATTTCTAATCTGGTACAGCGTGTTAACAGGTAACGGAATGTTTGCGCGCCCGCATCACTTGCCAATTGATTATTCCCTGCCAGCATGACAAAAAATGGCATCGTAGTTATTGAAAGGATAAGAAAAACGGATAGAGTAGGGGGGTTGTTTACTAACAGGGTTTGCACTATTTCTGTATCTCTAAAAAAAAAGTAGGTAATGACATAGCTTTCTTCACTGACAAGAAATTCTGTTCCTTTCTTAATGAATATTCTGAATATCCAGTACCAGAAACAAAAAAAAGGAATTAGAAAGACCAGTCCTTTCAATCTAAAAATAGAATGGATTAGATCAAACTGCACCAGGATAATCAGTCGTTTCCAGTTCATATGAAAATTAAAAATTGGTATGTTGTAAAGACAAAATATTTGAATATAATGTTAATATATTAACAAAAAATATTTAATCCAATATTTTTTTTAATTTGTATAATATATCAAGCGCCTGTTTTGGTGTGATTTCATCGAGTTTAATCTTGGTTAATGCGTGTTCAAGCGGGTGTTTTTTTATAAATAGATCAGTTTGTGATTGCTGTTTAATTGGGGTGGTTTGTAGTGATTCCAATTCTGATAAGCGATGCTTTGCATTTATTACAACACTTTTAGGTACTCCTGCCAGTTGTGCAACTTGCAGTCCGTAACTTTGGTTGGCTGGCCCGTCTTTTACTGAATGCAGGAAAATAATTTTATCATCATGCTCTATGGCATCAAGATGTACATTTGCTGTTGTTTCAATTTGATCTGGTAAAGCTGTCAGCTCAAAAAAATGAGTAGCAAATAGACACAGTGCACCAATTTCACGAACAATATATTCAGCACTGGCCCAAGCCAGGGCCAGCCCGTCAAGGGTACTGGTACCACGTCCAATTTCGTCCATAAGAATCAGACTGTTTGCCGTTGCATTATTAAGAATATTGGCAGTTTCAATCATCTCTACCATGAAGGTGGAGCGTCCACCAGCCAGGTCATCTGCTGCACCAATTCGTGTAAATATTCTGTCAATGGGGCCAATGACAGCTTTCTTTGCCGGAATATAGCAGCCAATATGTGCAAGAATGACTATCAGTGCCGTTTGCCGCATATAAGTTGATTTACCACCCATATTTGGGCCAGTAATAATCAACATGCGACGTTCTTCGCTCATTGTTAGGTCATTTGCTATAAACGGTTCTGTTTGAACTTGTTCAACGACTATGTGGCGTCCTTCTTGAACTAAAATACCAGGGTTTTTACTTAGTTCAGGTGGACTCAGATCCAGTGATTCTGAGCGTTCAGCAAAACAAACCAGCACATCAATCTCAGCGATTGCAGCACTGGTTGTTTGTAATGAGGAGATGTAGTTACATAAATCACAGAGTAGTTCATCATAGAGTAATCTTTCACGTGCCAAGGCCTTATCTTTGGCACTGAGTATTTTGTCTTCATAAGATTTTAGTTCGGGTGTAATGAAACGCTCTGTTGCTTTTAAAGTTTGTCGCCGATTATAATCTGTGGGTACATTTGAACTTTGAGCACGACTAGTTTCAATATAGTATCCATGGACTCGATTGTAACCAACCTTAAGTGTTGGGATACCTGTTCTTTCGCGTTCCCTGGTCTCAAGATCAAGCAAAAATTGCCCAGCGTTTCGACTTAATTTTTTAAATTCATCCAAAGTTGCGTCGTAACCTTCAGCAATAACTCCGCCATCACGAATAGTGACTGGAGGTGATTCGACAATTGCCTCAGTTAACAATTGTAATAACTTAGGTAGCGTATCAATTTGGTCTTGAAGTGATTGTATTAATGGGCTATCAATTTCAGAGAGTCGTTTCTTTAACCCTGGCAGACACTCGAGTGAATTACGAAGCTGTACCAAATCACGAGGTTTTGCTGATTTTAATACAACTCTTGCAAGGATACGCTCCATATCACTAATCGATCTTAGTGGTTCATGCAACTGGATAAAATTTCTATTTAGTAAGAAAGCAGCTACCGCGTTATGCCTTAAACGTAATGTTTCTAAATTTCGTAGCGGTTGGTTTAGCCAACGGCGTACCAATCTGCCACCCATCACTGTTGAGGTAGTATCAAGTACATTTAACAAGCTGTGGGATTTACTGCCCGATAAGTCAGTATCCAGTTCCAGATTACGTTGGCTGATTGCATCAAGGACGATATTGTCCTGCTTAGTTTCAACCCGTATTGTCTGTATATGTAGTAATGCTGAACGTTGCGTGTCCTCAGCATACTGTAATAAACAACCTGCTGCCCCCAAGGCTGATATCATATCAGTACAGCCATAGCCAGCTAGATCCTGCACTTTAAATTGTTGCTTGAGTAATTCTACGGCAGTATCGTTGTCGAAATGCCAGCTAGGACGTATTGTAATTTTTTGTTTTCTTGCAAAAGAATCAGGCAAACTAGTATCTTCACTGATGAGTATTTCAGCAGGCCTCAACCTTTCTAGTTCGCTTTCCAGTGCTTCCCAGTCATCTAATTCCATCACGACGAAACGACCACAACTGATATCTAAAAATGCGAGTCCATACTTATCATCCATTTTATTAATAGCGACAAGTAAATTATCGATCCGATCATCCAGTAAACAATCATCCGTCACGGTGCCGGGTGTAATAATACGAGAAACTTGTCTTTCAACGGGTCCCTTGCTGCATGAGGGATCACCGATCTGTTCACAGATCACCACAGATTCCCCCATGCGGATTAATTTAGCTAAATAAGACTCTACTGCATGAAATGGAACACCTGCCATGGGAATAGGTTCTCCGGCAGATTTGCCTCTGGTTGTCAGGGCAATATCGAGTAGCCGCGCAGCTTTTTTGGCATCATCGTAAAACAGCTCATAGAAATCACCCATGCGAAACAAAAGCAGGGTATCTGGGTATTGTGATTTTATCCCCAAAAATTGCTGCAT
>CAZCXC010000075.1:0-7503 GCA_964502505.1 uncultured Enterobacteriaceae bacterium | reverse complement strand
ATGCCCAGGAAGAATTTATAAATCGTTTCCGTTATGGACAGTTACAAATAATTCTTCTATTTCTGTTTCCGATAATGATAGTGATTCAACCATTGCGATAACGCCTGATTACTCAACAGCCCCATTCGAAGAAGTTTATCAATCTTCTGCAACGACGGAAGCCTCGAATGACTCATCGATAGAAAATATATTTAAAGAAATCATTGAAGTTGAAGAGACACCACCAACACCTGTATGGGAAACTGTCGTTGTTAAAAAAGGAGATAGTCTTTCATTAATTTTTGATCGCCTACATTTAGGTCCACAGGTTTTGTTTAATATTATTTCATTAAGCGATAAAGCTGATTTATTGAAACATCTTAAGCCCGACCAAGAATTACACTTCCAAATTTCAGAAAGACAACTTAACGAACTTAAATACGATATCAATCTGACTGATACCTTGCACATCACCAGAATAGATAATATTTATTCTGCAGAAATAAAAATAACTGAACTTGAAACTCGTGTAAGCGAAGCTAGTGGCATTATAGAAAACTCACTCTTTCTAACTTCACAAGCTGCTGGTCTTTCAGATAATTTAACAATGCAATTAATTGAACTCTATGGATGGGATATTGATTTCGCACTTGATATTCGAAAAGGTGATCGCTTTTATGTGTACTACGAAGAACATTTTAAGAATGGAAAAAAGGTACAAGATGGGCCTATATTGGCCGCCGAATTTATAAATCAGGACCAAGCATTTCGTGCCATGCGTTATACCCATGAAGATGGACACACAGATTATTATTCAGATACCGGTCATAGTATGCGCAAGGCCTTTCTTAGAACACCAGTCAACTTTACTCGAATCAGTTCTAGATTTAACTCAAGACGTAAACACCCCGTATTAAATAAGATACGCGCACATAGAGGTGTCGATTACGCCGCGCCAACTGGAACAGTGATCAAATCAACGGGCGATGGTGTGGTTACCTTTGCAGGTAATAAGGGAGGATACGGTAAAGTTGTCATTCTCCGGCATGGGGAAAAATACACCACCGTGTATGGCCATATGTCGCGATATAGTCGCGGTATAAAAAAAGGCATTAGAGTAAAACAAGGCCAAACAATAGGTTACGTTGGCATGACGGGCCTGGCAACAGGACCTCATTTACATTATGAATTCCGCCTTAATGGTGTCCACAGAAATCCTCTGACTGTAAAATTACCAAAAGCGTTGCGTATCCCGGATAACATCATGCAAGATTTCCGTACACAAACTGTCCCACTATTAACACAACTCGAAAATCAAAATAATAAAATCACTGCTCGCAATGACCAATCATCAATTGTTGCCTTAATCGATGATACTGAAAAAATTAATAAATCTCCCTGACACAGTAATCCTTTCATAAATTATGTACTACATTGGACTGATGTCCGGAACCAGTATGGATGCTGTAGATTGTGCACTTGTAAATTTTGAAAATGACACAACTGAATTAATCGATTACCTACAACACCCTCTCGATGATGTCACCAAAAAGCGTGTTCGATCTGTAAATGCAAAAATAGATATTAAAGAAGTAGATCAGCTGGACGTGCACCTGGGCCACTTGTTTGCAACAGCAACTAATGCACTGATTAAACAAGCAAACGTTAGTCCAAAAAATATTGTTGCTATCGGTAGTCACGGCCAAACTGTATTGCATGAACCGAATGCACCCGAACCTTTTTCATTGCAAATAGCTAACCCCAATATCATTGCCAAAGAAACAGGCATCTTAACGGTCGCTGAATTCAGAAACATGGACATTGCCGCAGGTGGCCAAGGGGCACCGCTTGCCCCGGCTTTTCATCAATACCAATTTTACCATTCTGAAAAAAATCGAGTTGTCTTAAATATTGGTGGCATAGCAAACATTACCGTATTACCTATTGATAAAAATTTAGAAGTCATCGGTTTTGATACAGGGCCAGGGAATGCCTTAATGGATGACTGGGCACGACAACATTTAAATACGGACATGGATAAAGATGGTGCATGGGCCAATAACGGTCGTTTTGACCAGGTGCTTTTGAATGAAATGTTAAATGATGACTATTTTAAAACATCACCACCTAAAAGCACGGGTATTGAATATTTTAATTTAGATTGGCTTAATCGTTTTGATTATAAGTTAAACTCCAAAGATATACAGGCAACATTGTTAGCACTTTCAACACGAACCATTGCACAAGCTATTCAACAATATGCTGTAAACTCTGATGAAGTGTTAGTCTGTGGTGGAGGTGTGCATAATATAGCCTTAATGGATGGCATTCGTGAACAATTACCTAACTGTGATGTGGTTTCGACGTCTAAATATGGTCTCGATCCTGATTGTATTGAAGCAGTGACCTTTGCTTGGTTAGCAAAACGCCGAATTGAAAATAAGCCTGGAAACTTACCATCAGTAACGGGTGCTACTAAATCTGTATTATTGGGGGCTATATATGAAAGCCACCTCTAAAATCTAAAATGCACTATTTTTTAGAGATTCTTTGAAATAAAGTGTGATTAAACAACTGCAAAATATTTACTTTAAACTGAAAAAGACGAGCCACAACCACAGGTTGTTTGTGCATTAGGATTACGTATTACGAACTGAGCACCTTCAAGACCTTCTGTATAGTCAATCTCTGCACCAACAAGATATTGATAACTCATTGGGTCAATAAGTAACTTAACACCTTCCTTTTCAACAACGGTATCACCTTCAGTTGTATTCTCGTCAAAAGTAAACCCGTATTGAAAGCCTGAGCAACCACCACCGCTGACAAAAACACGCAACATCAGTTCATCGTTACCTTCTTCAGTAATGAGTTCTTTTACTTTTGCCGCAGCCGCAGTACTGAATACTAACGGATCGGGTATTTCACTTTCTGCTACAGTCATTAAACTAATACCTGAATTATTTAGTACAAAACATTACTCAAGGGCTTCTACCGGGTCAGCATGACCCAGCGCCAATTGTGAATCATCCACTACTGGCGAATGAACAAGTTTGCCATTGACTTCGGCGCCGATCGCCATCTCTATGAGATGATAATAAACATTCCCTGTAATACGCGCCTTTGAAGACAATTCCACGTGCTCACTACCGTGGACATCACCTTGTACCACACCATTTAGTATAACATATGGCACGTTAACTTCACCTTCAATAGTACCCTGCTCACTTAATGATAACATTGCGCGATCATCATTCTCAGCAATAACATTTCCTTTGATCGTGCCATCAACGTGCAATCCACCCGTAAACCGAACATCACCCGTTACTTCGGTATGTTGTCCAATGAGCGTATCAATTCGTGTTGTCTTTTGCTTTCGTCCCTTTCCAAGCATATATAATAACCTCCATTATCAATTGGCAACTGCTGCTTGCCAGTCAAAGACTCTTTCAACTTTAGACAAATTTTTGCCCTTAGGTTGCAACCTTACGGTTACTGTGTGCGGCACAAACACTTCCGGTAACATCATGTTACCTTCCAGCCGTTTAAAATGCTTAAATTTATAATCAAGTTCCAACGAATTTTCCAACATCACATCTTTTATATTAAGCACTTTGGGCGAACCATCGAGAATGCCCTCAAGCATTATTTCAACCGTGCCTGCTGTTACCTTATCACCTTTTGTAACCTGGGTTAATATCAACTTGAAGCGATAACTGTGGGTCTGTGATAACGGTACAATATGCAGGCCTTGTACGTTCAATCCTTCAACTTCACGCGCAGAATCCATAATTCCTTGATAAAACTCCAGTTCTCCTTTTAACCGATAAATTTCATCCTGCAGTTTCCTTATTTCTTCCTGTAAATTGACTGAGGTTTGCTTATCCACCTGCGAAATCCTCTTTAATTTAATCAATTGTTCTCGTAAGTCTTTGTTTTCACCGTCTAGCTGATTATATGAATCCCACAATGTTTTACTTTCTTGTCCAATGGTTATTCGTGACTTAATGAATGACCAATGACTCTTATCCAGTGAAATCCATACTGCAAGTGATAAAAATACACATAAGACAACAATAGCCATAAATAGATGTAAAGGTTTATGCTGTTTTATGACTAACCGTGACATAGGTTTTTAGTAAAGATTTTCCAGGAGTAAATGACTTTTCTGGTTTTTAAGACCTTACTCAAGGGGATAATGGTGGATTCATTATGCCTTCACACTCATCCAGCCCAAACATGATGTTCATATTTTGTATCGCCTGACCTGCAGCACCTTTCATCAAGTTATCAATGACTGACAATACAACAAGCATATTACTCTTTTGTGGCACATGTATTGCGATTCGACAAATATTGGAACCTCGAACAGAACGGGTATCTGGATGACTGCCCGCAGGTAAGACATCAACATAAGGTTCATTTATGTATCGGTCTTCATAAATTTTTTGAAAATCTGCTCCATTTTTTTTAATCCGTGCATATATAGTCGCATGAATACCTCGTACCATTGGTACCAAATGCGGAACAAAAGTAAGCTCAATAGAATGTCCTGTCACTTCATTTAATGTTTGACATATTTCAGGCAAATGACGATGACCACTTGCTGCATAAGCTGCAAATGATTCACTGGTTTCACAAAATTGAGTGTTCAGGACTGCCTTACGACCTGCACCACTGATTCCAGATTTTGCATCAGCTATTAGCCCATCTAAGCTAACTAAACCGCTTTCTAGTATAGGTAATAAGGCCAATATGATTGCAGTAGGATAACAACCTGGATTAGCCACTAACTGTGCAGTTGAAATTGCATCCCGATTGATTTCAGGAAGACCATACACCGCTCGCTCTAATAAATTAGACGCGGAATGGTCCTGTCCGTACCACTGGGACCACATTTCAGCATCTTTCAAACGGAAATCTGCAGAAAGATCAATAACACGAACCCTTGCTTCAAGCAGATCAGGTACTTGGTTCATTGCTGTTGCATTGGGAGTTGCAAAAAACACTAAATCACATTCAGTAAGTTGCTTTGCTTGTGGGTCACTAAATTTGTTATCCAAATGACCCCGTAAGGCAGGGAAAACATCAGTCACGGTTTTACCTTTTTCGGAACGTGAGGTAACAACATGAACTTCAGCCTGCGGATGCATAGCAAGCAAACGTAACGTTTCTATGCCTGTGTATCCGGTTGCGCCTACTACTCCAACTTTAATCATATAAATATCGCCTTGCTGTAAAATTAAAGACTTAATAATACAAACTGATCAATTAATCACAAATAAAAAAGCGGCCGAAGCCGCTTTAAATTAATTAACCAGTTTTTATTATTATTAAGTGTGAAACACCTGCACAAAGCAGGCGTTTCAGCGTTGAGACTAATCTGAAGCATATGCACTGTCAAGGATATGATCCTGTGATCCTACTCATCTATTACTCTTAGTTTCATACTTGCAAATAAGTCAGTAATCCTGGTATCTTATCTATAAGCTATTGTTAAATATGAAATTATATGATTCTGCTAATTCACAAACCCACCAAACATGCAAGCCTGATACACTTAATAACACACCAAATGAAATAAATTTATGGATACTATTCAAATTATCGCATTAACAATGGGCGTAGCCTGGGCAAGTGGTATTAACCTGTATGCTGCCATATTTATGCTGGGCTACATGGGCAGTACAGGAAATATAGATCTCCCCCCTGATTTGATGGTGCTGACGGACCCCTTAGTTATGCTTGCTGCCGGACTCATGTATTGTGTTGAGTTCTTTGCTGACAAAACCCCAGGCCTGGATACCGCCTGGGATTCTATACACACATTTATTCGTATCCCCATGGGTGCAGTCCTGGCAATGGGTGCGGTTGGAGACACTACGCCGGCCATTGAATTAGCTGCCTTTCTTGTTGGGGGTTCACTTGCTGCCAGTACACATGCAACCAAAACCGGCAGCCGAATAATGATCAATACTTCTCCGGAACCGTTAACTAACTGGACAGCCTCAATTGGTGAAGATGTTCTTGTTATAGCTGGTCTTTGGACAGCATTAAATTATCCCTTACTCTTCATTGCTGCTTTAGTACTCTTCATTGGCCTAATGATATGGCTATTACCAAAGCTCTGGCGCGGGATAAAACATGTATTCTCATATATTCGTAATCTATTTCAGGGAAAATATGAAGCAGATACGTCAACTGTAAATGAATCGACTGTACCCGAAACAAAAACTGAGTAACATTGATGTTTAAAAAAGAAGTCTTCATCGGTTTATTCGCCGTATTAATTAGTGCCGGAATAGTTTGGGCGTGGCTAACACCGAGTGGTCTTAGTATTGCACCTGATGTCACGTTCAAAATTATTGATGGTCGAAAAATTGAGCTAAAGAAATTACAAGGCCAACCTGTCCTTGTTACCTTTTGGGCTACGACTTGCGTGGGTTGTATAAGAGAATTGCCGCATTTAGTAGCGCTCTATGAAGAACTCGCTCCCCAGGGTTTGGAGATTGTTGGTATCGCAATGTCCTATGATCCACCAAATCAGGTACTCGAGATGAGCAAAAGAAAGCAAATCCCTTATCCAATTGCTTTGGACATCGATGGTAGTGTAGCTAATGCTTTTGGTAATATTATGTTAACCCCCACCTCGTTTCTCATCGCACCTGATGGCACTATCGTTAAACATAAAATTGGGGAAATGGATATGGAAAAAATCAAGGATGATATTATTGTCATGTTATCTGCAGAACAGCAAAAAACGTTACCTCAATCATCTTAATCTTAAAAAGATATTATGCTCTGGGTTAAAGCATTACACCTTATCTTTATGGTGACCTGGTTTGCCGGCTTGTTTTATTTGCCTCGTCTATTTGTTTACCATTCGATAAGTAATGATCAAACCAGTATTGACCGTTTTAAAATAATGGAACGTAAACTTTATTTTGGGATCATGACGCCCGGTGGTTTGTTGACTGTAATCTTTGGATTATGGACCTTGTACCTTAACGGCTGGGGGGCTTATACCGCTACTATTTGGATGCACATTAAACTCACCTGTGTATTGATACTGATCGTTTACCATATTTATTGCGGTAAGCTACTGATGGACTTCAAACATGACCGAAATAAATATTCACATGTTTGGTACCGATGGTTTAACGAAATTCCCGTTGTGTTTTTGTTTATTATCATTGTCCTCGCGGTAGTCAGGCCAATATAAGGTCACCTCTAAAAATGCACTTCTTCGCAATTCAATGTGCCATTCCCTATCTATTTTATTTAGTGGTAGCGGTGTAGTCTCGCAAATTGCTTCCGACATTGCTCTACCTCCTGCACATCCCACAAGGGCACCCATGCACTTATGTACAGGGATGTACTGTATGCCGGTTTTGCAGGAGCAAAAACCAGTCACGAAAAAATTACTATTCTTAGAGGTACCCTTAGGTAAAATCATCAAACCTCAATCATCTCGAAATCCTCTTTACGCGCACCACATTCCGGACACACCCAATTGGGTGGAAC
>CAZCXC010000074.1:0-1847 GCA_964502505.1 uncultured Enterobacteriaceae bacterium | reverse complement strand
AGAAATAGCCCAATTGAAAGAAACAGTTGCTGCATTAGATACTGGTCTGGATGCTATTGTAGGTCGTCAGGGTATTCGATTGTCTGGTGGCCAAAGACAGCGGCTTGCGATAGCACGCATGGTATTAAGTGAGCCGAAGATAGTTATTCTTGATGAGGCGACTTCTGCATTGGACGCAGAGACTGAATATCATTTGCATAATGCGTTGAATGATTGTTTGCATGATAGAACGACTATCATAGTGGCGCATCGCTTGAGCGCTATCAAGCAAGCAAGACATGTTTATGTGTTTGAAAATGGAGAAATAAGTGAACAGGGCAGTCATAAAGAATTATTGTCCCAGGACGGACTCTATTCAAAACTTTATGGTGTACGTCAGTCTATGGGGTGACATTATGTTATCTGTTTATTTATAGTTAGTGAGAGGATGTTAGATAAATAGACTAAAGAATCCAGTTCAAATCCATGACTGTAACAATTATGTTCCTGACTTCCAACGACAAATAACCCTTGCCAGTCTGGTTGATGTAATGGGATAAGTATTGTCGAGTTAATCATATTGTACGGTTTGCCAAAAAGTAATTTAATATGTTCTTCCTGCAGGCTGCCACAGAGGGGTTTGCCTCGATGAAATACTTCCGTAAACATGAATCTTATTTTTGAATTTAGATCAAGAAATCTCAAGCCAGAATAATTTTTATTGGTTGTGTATTCACTAAATATAAAAAGCAATACTTTATTCGCTGCATAATATTTTTTTAATCCTCTGCTCAGTAAATCGTATGATTGGTTAATTACCTTTTCGTTAATAAGTGACAAGGCCAAATTATTTACTTGTCTTGCCAGTTCTCTGTTTTTATTTTTCTCATGTTCAAGGACGCTCATTGAGTTTTTTAATGTTGAAATATCCTGACGTAATTTTTTTACTTGATACTCTATGAGTGAAGAAACATTATCGTTTAGCTGATGTGGGATATTTAAGTCGGTAAGAATTTCAGGGTGTAGAATAAAAAAGTCAGGATGTTTATTGAGGTAATCTATTATTTCCTCGAATTTACTGCATTGGTTTCTTACAAGTCCCATAATAATTTTTTTCAACTATTTTATTCTAAGTATAGCCTATCATTATTTATTTCATGGTAATCTAGGGTTTTACGAACCGCATTGATAACTGTACGGGACGAAATTGTTGCACCACTGAGTTGATCAAACTGACCACCTTCACTTTCTACAGCCCAGGCATTGAGAGGTGTATCCTTGAGTGAACGGCCACTAAATTGTAATATCCAGTCAGATTTATTTTGATCTATGCCATCACCAAGCCCCTCCGTTTCCTGGTGTTCAATTATTTGTACACTTAATAATGTTCCGTCTTTCGCAATGCCCACAGCGAGTTTAATGAGTCCGCTATAACCTTTTGTAACTATCGGTAATATCACCAGGCCAACAGGTTCATTATTTTTCCGTGCCCTGAAGATAGAAATATTATTTTCACTACCAAGAAAACCAGGTTCACTTACTTTGATAACATCACTATACAATTCGTTATCATAGTCCAGTGGCATCAATGCATCGAGAATAGGTAATTGATATCGACGGGCATTATTAGCAATCTTTTCACGGGTAAAATTATCGAAGATACTGAGTATTAATGTGCAAATAAGGGCGAGCCCAATAAATGGAATTATAATTTTTTGCCATTTGCTATTACTCATTTCAAAGACTCGCCTAAAACATTCGGGCGTGTATAGGTATCAATCAGTGGAACAGCTGCATTCATGATCAATACGGCAAAAGCTATACCGTCGGGATAACCACCCCATGTTCGTATGATGTAAGAAGAACCC
>CAZCXC010000073.1:0-5851 GCA_964502505.1 uncultured Enterobacteriaceae bacterium | reverse complement strand
GGTGATGATTTTCATTTTGGCAAAGATCGAAAGGGGGACTACTCATTATTACAAACTTTGGTCGCAAAGATCCCAGACACCGGGCTTATTAATCGATGCATATCGACATTTGCTGTTGGGAATCCTAATCGTCGCCCACGTTTATCACCGTGCACGATTCGTCCACTAATCAAGTAATGACGACCAAGTAAACGCTACGCTAATTCCAATTTACCTGCTGCTAACACTTCACGTAACCAGGTGCTACTGACACGACGCCCTTGTATCGTGCTGGTTGTAGTACATACCACATCGAATCCATATTGCTTCCCCAAAGTTTGTAATAATGAGTAGTCCCCCTTTCGATCTTTGCCAAAATGAAAATCATCACCAACCACTAGATAACGTATAGCAAGACCATCAACTAATAATTTTTCAATAAATTCCTCTGGCGATAGATTGGCCAGCGAGTTATTAAATCGTAAACACACCATACGATCGATCTTCTGTTGGCGCAGACTCTCTATCTTTTCTCTTAGTCGCAGTACTCTGGCCGGTGCCTTCTCCGACATAAAATATTCCTGTGGCTGTGGTTCGAAAGTCACCACGACAGTTGGCAAATTATGAACCTTACCCGCCTCTTTTAACTGGGCAATAATCGCTTGATGGCCCAGATGAATACCATCAAAATTACCAATAGTAGCCACACAGCCTCTGTGACGTTCACGTATGTTATGCAGGCTGCGTATCAGTTCCATGGCCACAAAGTGCGTGATTTTATACTTGTTCAGTAGTTAATGTCATGTGGCGTAGGCGCAAACCACAGATCCACAACACACTAAAATAGCTGACTACACCCAGCAGTATGCAGACACTTAGTTGCAAAACTCGTTCATAGACTCCCCAAGATAACCACTGCTGCACATTGGGCACATAAAAATATAACAGCAAGCCCATTGCTACACTGGCCATTATGATCTGAAATAAAAACCGTCCCCAACCTTTCTCAAATTCGTATACTTTCTTTTTACGTAAAAAGAAAAACAATAACCCAGCATTAACAAAAGCAGCCAGTGATGTGGCTAGTGCCAAACCTGCATGTGCAAGCGGACCAATTAATATCAAATTGAGAATGATATTGGTAACCATGGCGACCACACCTATTTTTACCGGTGTTTTAGTATCTTGTCTGGAAAAATAGCCACTGGCGAGTACCTTGATTAAGATAAAACCAAGCAAGCCGATGGCATAACTAATCAGACTATAACTGGCCATCTGAACAAACCGCGGCGTGAATTCACCATACTGGAATATGGTTGTCAGTAATGGGCCTGCTAATAAGATCAGACCCAAGCCCGCAGGGATACCCACCAATAATGACCAACGTAACGCCCAATCTAACATGTGACTGAATTTTTCTGATGCCCCTGTTGCATGTTGACTGGAAAGGTTTGGTAGTATCACTGTCGCAAGCGCAACCCCGAATACACCTAGAGGAAATTCCATTAGCCGATCTGAATAATACAACCAGGAAATACTACCGGCCTGTAAAAACGATGCCATAAGCATATCAACAACTAGATTGATCTGGACTACTGATACAGCAAATAATGCTGGTAGCATTAACTGTAATATTCTTTTCACCCCTTCATGTTTTCGATTAAATTTTGGCTTAGGAAAAAATTTTAGCTTTAACAAAAATGGCATCTGAAATAATAACTGCGCAACACCAGCAATAAATACACCCCAGGCGAGTGCAGTGATTGGTTCTGCCATGATTGGCGACAACCAAATCGCAGTGAGTATTAATGAAATGTTAAGAAATACAGGTGTGAATGCCGGGATAGCAAATCGGCCATAAGTATTCAATATTCCACCCGCAAAAGCAGTCAGTGAAATAAACAATATATATGGAAAGGTAATCCTGAGCATACCGACAGTAAGGTCATATTGATCAGGATATTTTATAAAGAACCCAGGCGAAAAAATTATGATTAATATAGGTGCCGCTATTACACCTATCACCGAAATAATAAACAGGACCATACCTAAAGTCCCACAGACATTATTGATTAACTCTTGCACATCTTCCTGACTACGCTGACTCTTATATTCACTCAATACTGGAACAAAGGCTTGGGAGAACGCACCTTCAGCAAATAAGCGGCGTAGATAATTAGGGATTTTGAAGGCAACAAAAAACGCATCTGTATTAAAATTTGCGCCAAAAATTATCGCTATGACAATATCTCGTATCAACCCAAAGACACGCGAAATCATGGTCATACTACTAATAACCAGGGTGGATTTGAGTAGACGTTTACTCAATATTGGCCCTTATCTTTCATGGACACTTAAAATAATGTATCTATCTAATTGTTTGTTATGGTTTTTCCGCATGGGTGCGAAGAATAGCATATTCATACCGAAGCATTGACAAATTCAGCCAATATCCGCATAGTTACGCGCCTTTAACGACAATCAGGAGTATGACATTGGCCAATATTGCCTCAGCAAAGAAACGTGCCCGTCAGATGGTCAAAAGACGTGGAAATAACGCGAGCCATCGTTCGCTGTTGCGCACACAGATAAAAAAAGTATTGGCAGCAGTTGAGGCCAAAGACAAAGAAGCTGCAACTAATGCATTTAAACAGGCCACTCCAGTCATTGATCATATGGCCAACAAAGGCATCATTCACAAAAACAAGGCTGCCCGGCATAAACGCCAACTCAATGCCCAACTTCGTGCCATGTAAACATTTCCAAACAGTGATTTTTAAACAAGCCGGTGATTACCGGCTTTTTTATTGCAAAAATGGTATTAAATTTACATTAAAACAAGGTTATTACGATGGATCAGTTCAGGTTCATCAATATACCCCAGTAATTGTTCAAACTGATCACTTGGCTTGCCGATAATCTTATTTGCTTCCTTAGTACCATAATTAATAAGCCCACGGGCAACCTCATCACCTTCTTCACTAATACAAGCGACAATTTCACCGCGGTGGAAGTCACCATCCACGGCCGTGACACCCACCGCCAATAGACTCTTACCCTGCTTACATAATACATCAACAGCACCCTGATCCAGCACCAATCGACCATGTACCAGTGAATGGCTGGCCAACCATTGCTTGCGTGCTGTCAAGGGTTTGATACTACTGGTCAACAAGGTACCTACATCCTTACCATCTGCAATTTGCTGCAAAATATTTTTTTCCAGTCCTGAGGCGATTACCGTATCTGTGCCTGACTTGGCAGCAACTTCTGCCGCACGTAACTTTGTTTTCATGCCACCACGACCTAATTTACCACCAGCACCTGCATACTTTTCCAACGACGTATCGCCAGCCTTAGCTACTTGTATTAAATTTGCAGATGGGTTTTGTCGCGGATCCTCATCAAATAATCCTTTTTGATCAGTCAGGATCACCAGCACATCAGCTTCAATCAGATTAGCGACCAGACCTGCCAGCGTATCATTATCACCAAATCGAATTTCGTCTGTTGAAACTGTATCGTTTTCATTTACGATGGGCACTACATTGAGATCAAGTAACGAACGCAGACTACTTCTAGCATTCAGATAACGTTGCCTGTTTGAGATATCATCATGGGTTAATAATATCTGTGCCGTATGCACATCATATTTTTGAAAACAGCTTTCATACGCTTGCACAAGCCCCATCTGACCAACAGCAGCTGCAGCTTGTAACTCATGAATGGCACTTGGCCGGTGCGTCCAGCCTAGTCGATTGATGCCTTCTGCTATGGCACCGGAAGACACTACGACAACTTCACCCCCATGACATCTAAGGTCCATGATCTGGCTGACCCAATTCTGTAATAATTCTCTGCGTAAACCACAACCATCTTCAGTCAACAAGGCACTACCTAACTTAACGACCCATCGCCGCGCATTTTTTAACTCAGAACGTTCTTCACTCATTGTTTTTTACTTGCTCTGTTAATTCTCTTTGCTCGTTAAGCCAACGTTGAACAGCTTGTGTTAACTCTTTGCACCCAGCACCAGTTACTGCTGAAATCAGAAAAACCGGACCCTCATAGCTTAATGCTTTGGTTATATCACGTTCATATTGTGCCGTAATTTTATCTTCCAATAAATCTGTCTTATTTAATACTAACCAACGTTCTTTTTCTTCCAGCTGGGCACCAAATCCGGCAAGTTCTTTTTCAATGATCCTTACGTTATTCACTGCCTCGTTTATGTCTTCACAATTTGCAATATCAACCAGGTGCAAAAGCAGCCTTGTGCGCGATAAGTGTTTAAGAAACTGGACACCTAACCCCACACCCTCAGCCGCACCTTCAATTAATCCAGGAATATCTGCAACAACAAAGCTTTGATCGTGCGCAATGCGAACGACACCTAGACTTGGGTACAGAGTCGTAAAAGGATAATCTGCAACTTTCGGCCGTGCCGATGAAATTGCCCTAATAAGTGTTGATTTACCGGCATTGGGCATACCTAATAATCCAATATCTGCAAGGATCTGTAATTCCAGTCGCAGTTTCCGTTTTTCACCAGGGGTACCATTAGTTGTCTTACGTGGTGAGCGGTTGGTGCTGCTTTTAAAGCGTGCATTGCCCAAACCGTGGTAACCACCTTTCGCTACCAACAGTGTCTGATTATGGGTAACCATGTCGCCAATCAATTCCTGAGTTTCATCTTCATACACTAAAGTTCCTAGCGGAACTTCGATATAAAGATCTTCTCCGCCCTTGCCAATGCGATCGCGTCCCATACCATGTTGACCCCTTTCCGCTCTGAACAGGCGGTTATAACGAAAATCTACCAGTGTGTTTAAACCTTCATTCACGATCAGATAAACACCACCGCCATCACCGCCGTCACCCCCATTGGGACCTCCTCGCGGTATACCTTTTTCACGGCGAAACCTGAGACAGCCATTTCCACCGTCACCCGCTTCGACCTGAATGATTGCTTCATCAATAAATTTCATCTTTATTAACCACTGAGAATATGAAGAACACTGGGTATAAAATTATTCATTATCAATGTTTTCTATATTACAAACTCTGTGACATTGAGTATGCTTGGTGGTCTAGCAATAAAAAACCCCGCGCTTGGCGGGGTTTTTTATTTAATTAGTGAAAAATATCAGCCCGCAACTACGCTAACAAATGTTCTTTTCTTTGGGCCTTTCTGTTCAAATATAACCTCTCCATCAGCCTTGGCAAATAAAGTGTGGTCATGGCCACAACCGACATTACGACCGGCATGAAATTTTGTACCACGTTGCCTGACTAATATATTACCTGCTGTAACACTCTCACCGCCGTAACGTTTGACACCCAGGCGTTTCGACTGGGAATCGCGACCGTTTTTGGAACTACCACCCGCTTTTTTATGTGCCATTAGCTACAAGCCTCATTAATTATTTTATCTTGATATCGAGAATAGACAGTTCAGTATAGGCCTGACGATGGCCCATTTGCTTACGATGGTTCTTGCGCCGTTGGAATTTAACTACATTAATCTTTTGACCTCGACCATGACAATTTACCTTAGCAGATACAGCCGTACCCTTTATGTAAGGTGTACCAACAGTCACCTTCTCACCATCCACCAACATCAATACATCTGAAATCTTTATTTTCTTGCCTTCTTCGGCGTCGAGTTTTTCAACCCTAAGCGTATCACCGGCCTGAACCTTATATTGCTTACCACCGGTCTTGATTACCGCATACATTATAATGGCCTCTCCTGAAGATAGGGGTGAATCACGCATCACCTTGATGCTTAAAGGGCGCTGATTCCTTAAAGGGCGCTGATTCTAAGTAATTCGCTGATTATATACAAGTATGAATACGCTTATCATGGCAA
>CAZCXC010000072.1:0-2354 GCA_964502505.1 uncultured Enterobacteriaceae bacterium | reverse complement strand
TGTTTAAAGGCGCTTACCATTTGCTCGACTTTATCTCGAAAACTTGTTCCTGACGTTTGCCGCTTACGCTGTCCATGCTCACGCGGCATTTGTACGTCCTGTACATCATCTACTAACTGCATATGTGTAGGCGTCCTGAGTCGTTCTCGGCTCAAGCATCCTCGACTCTGTCTCCTGATTCGTTCTACCTCCTGCATCTGACCTCCATGGATGGAGGAAATGCAGAAGGATTGTAGGAACAATCCCTGCCCTGCAGTCGAATTTCTGTATTCAGGTCTATATTCAACAGATCACTTCCAATTTTATTCCATCCAAATGGGCACCATTTAGTCTACACTTTTAGGATACTAATAAGCCGTAATAAATAGGGGGCAATCATGGATATAAAAGGAAAAACCGCATTAATTACTGGCGCTTCAAGTGGTATGGGGACAGGTATAGCAAACGCGATGGCACAGGCTGGGGCCACAGTTATTTTACTATCAAGAAGGAAAGATGAACTTGATAAAGTTGCATCAGAAATTTCTAAGAAGGGTGGCAAGGCACATGTTTACGCAGTTGATTTAACTAATCCATCAGCTGTTGAAGAAACCACGAATAAAATTAAATCAGAAATTGGTGTCCCAGATATAATTGTTAATAATGCTGGAAGTGGAAAATGGTTATTTGTCGATGAAACAACCCCTGAAGAAGCAATGCAGATGATGGCAATACCTTATTTTGCAGCCTTTTATGTAGTTCATGCCTTTATGTCTGATTTTTTGAAACGAAATAGTGGGCATATCGTCAATGTTAGTTCAGTCGGTTCACGTTTCGTATGGCCGGGAGCAACTGCCTATCTTGCAGCGCGTTGGGCAGTACGTGGGTTCACCGAAGCGTTACGGGCAGATTTAGACAGCACAAAAATCGGTGTAACATTATATGAAAGCGGGACAGTAGAAAGCCCATATTGGCAGAATAATCCAGGGAGCCGTGAGCGTTTACCGAAAATGGGAAACCTGGTGCCGGTACTTACTACAGATCAGGTAGGTGAAGCTATTGTTAATGGAGTTCAAAAGAATAAGAAGCTGGTTGTTGTTCCCTTTATGATGAAATTAACCTATTGGCAACATGCAGTTTTTCCTGGTGTTGTTCAATGGTTAATGACAAAAACTGGTTATAGACGCAAAAATAAATAGCAACCAAACAAAAATTCTCGTTGGTAGCAGTGACTGTACTTACAGCATGTTTCGGCCTCATCCCAATACAAAAATGGGCAATATTAAAAATATCTAATTAAAAAAACGGTAATAATTTGCAATTTCAAAACCGCGGTCTATATTAAATGAATTACCTTTAAAAAATAAAACTACCCTTTTATTCATGCCATGATAAAACCAGCCAGTGAATTTATCGCCGAAGCTAAAGCACAATGCGACTGTCTTGACGTCGCATCGGCTAAGGCTCTATTTGATCAATCAGATGATGCCGTCATCATCGATGTGCGCGAACCCGGCGAAGCCAGTGAATCCAAACTTAACGATTCAACTAATATCCCCCGCGGTTTACTCGAAATGAAAATTCCAGATCTCTGCCCCGAACCGGACACGGTTATATTTACCCACTGCGCCGGCGGCGGCCGTGCTTCATTATCAGCTGCAAGATTACAAGAGATGGGTTACACCAACGTCCATGTCATCCTTGCCAAATTTGATGAAATAAAAGAAACATTTGGTTAAAACCAAAACTGAATAGAAGCACTTATAATTTGTAATTTCAAAACCGCAGTCTATATTGAATGATAATTAAATCACCCCGACCCCGATTCTTTCCTTGGGTAAAATAGGTACCATTCGATATGTCTGTACAGGATTGATTTCCATTTTCGCTTTTGTTTCTACCGTCACCGGTGAAAGTCTCGAAAAGTGGTTTCTGATGTCGCGCCATGGAGAGTGTGCGGAGATAGCGACGCTGAAAAGGAAAGTATCCGATTTACCCGAAATTGAAGATCCGGTATCGTTCTCCCGACTGATGAAAACTAGAGGATATGCAGTAATCGAACGGCCATTAGAATTGCCAAGTGCTGATGCCATTCAAATAGATGTCGCTGAGTTATCACTAAATTTGATTTTTGTGACAGAGCCGTTGTGTAAAGGTTATTCGGAGCATGAGTGATTATGTTTTATACAATAAATGCAAATGAAACAGATTAAAACCTCTTATAATTTGCAATTTCAAAACCGCGGTCTATATTGAAAAGACACTTTAAAAAAGAAACACGGGTGACAGAACGACTACAGGAAGTAGAAGGTACGATTACATGGAAGTAATCGGTAGAGTCGAGTCAGGAACGGAGACCGAGAGTAATGCAGGAC
>CAZCXC010000071.1:0-2446 GCA_964502505.1 uncultured Enterobacteriaceae bacterium | reverse complement strand
AACGAAATGCTCTGCCCGATCAATGTCAGATTAATGTTCATATCCCTACCTCAAAAATAATTACAAATTAAATCGTAGGATGACGTCCTAAACCACCGCAAACAGGACATAGAATGCAATACCAACTGCGATCATTGGTACGGCGTCAACAAGACCCATTACGATGAAAAACTGCGTCCGCAACATCGGAATCAGTTCAGGCTGACGAGCGGCTCCTTCCAGAAAGCGTCCACCCAAAATACCAATACCAACAGCGGCACCTAAAGCACCCAACCCCATCATTAGAGCGCCTGCTATATACAACAATCCTTCTTCCATTGTTCTTCTCCTGTGTTATCGAAAATATCGCTTTAAACCAAATTTAATGTGTGTGATGCGCCATATCCAGATAGACGATTGTCAAAACCATGAAGATAAATGCCTGTAACAAAATAATCAGTAGTAACCGTAATAGGATACGAGGAAAAATCATGTCAATCAGTGCAACAGAAATCAGTGATCTGATAAAGAAAAAAATTAAGGGTCTGGATCTTGAAACACAAGCCCGAACCGAAGGAATTGTCGTTAGTTTGTCTGACGGGATTGCCAGGATCCATGGTCTGAGCGACGTCATGCAGGGTGAAATGATCGAATTTCCCGGTAATACCTATGGTTTGGCGTTGAATCTCGAACGTGATTCTGTCGGTTCCGTTATCCTGGGTTCATATGAGCATATCTCAGAAGGTGATGTTGTTAAATGTACTCAGCGTATTCTTGAAGTACCTGTTGGTGAAGAATTGCTAGGGCGTGTTGTTAACTCTCTGGGTGTTCCCATTGATGGCAAAGGTGAAATTAAATCTACGCAATCATCCCCAATTGAGAAAATTGCGCCAGGCGTGATTGCCAGACAACCCGTTTCGCAACCTGTACAAACGGGTCTTAAATCAATCGACTCCATGGTACCTATCGGCCGCGGTCAGCGGGAGTTGATCATTGGTGATCGCCAAACCGGTAAGACGGCAGTTGCTGTCGATACTATCATCAACCAAAAGGGCACAGGTATTAAATGTATCTATGTTGCCATTGGCCAAAAAGCGTCCTCCATCAGTACTGTGATCCGTAAACTGGAAGAGCATGGTGCGATGGAACACACTATTGTAGTTGCTGCTACAGCTTCTGATTCAGCAGCGATGCAATATATTGCGCCGTATTCAGGTTGTTCTATGGGTGAGTATTTCCTTGAAAATGGTGAAGATGCACTGATTGACATGATTTTTCCTCGTATCCTATTACGGTTACTACTGATTATTTCAAATTAAAATTTATTCTGCTAATTCATTAGCTAATTGTTTAAGTCTACCTTTTACTGATACATCAATAACAGAGTCTCCCGCACGGATCACTACACCACCAATAAGAGACTCATCTACCAGAGTGGTTACTTCAATTTTTTTACCTAAGCGTTTACCCATTGCGTTAGCGATTTCATTTTGTTCTCCTGACTCCAATGGATAAGCAGATCTCACTTCGACTTCAACAATACCTTCAGCATCGGTGCGTTTTTGTTCGAACAGCTTGTGAATTTGTGGTGCAAGCGAAAGTCGTCCGGCATCAACAAGCACCTTAGTAAAATTCTTACCAGTGTCGGAAAGATACGTGCCACAAACATCGAGTACAAAATTTAACAGTGATGCGCTATCTAGTCTTGGATTATTTAGAACTGAATGCATTTGTGCATCGGAAACCATCATACTCAGAATGTTAAGCATTTCAGACCAGGCACTTAACTTGTCCTCTTCCTGAGCATGTTCGAATGCTGCGATGGCATAAGGTCGTGCGATGGTAATATTTTCCTGCATTTCAATATTGCCTTATGACTTGGGCCTTATAGACCCGCACTAATTTTATCGAGTACTTCTTTATGCACATTTTTATCCACTTCGCGCATAAGAATTTGCTCAGCACCTTGCACCGCGAGTTTTGCGACTTGCTGGCGTAACTCTTCTCTCACCCGCTGGCGTTCTTGATCTATCTCCGCACGGGCAGCAGCAAGAATACGATCACCTTCGTCACGAGCATTGTCCTTCGCTTCATCAACGATCTCATCATGCCGCTTTTGGCCTTGGTTAATAAACTCCTGAGATTTTTCTTTGCCTTCACGCAAAATCTCGGTCGATCTTTTTTCAGCAAGTTCCAGTTCATGATGACCCTTTTCACCTGCCGCCAGTCCATCAGCAATTGTTTTTTTACGCTCTTCCAATGCCTGGATGATGAACGGCCAGATGAACTTCATACAAAACCAGACGAATACTGCAAACGCGATCATTTGACCAATAACGGTTGCATTGAAATTCATTGAATTTCCCCCATCATTACTCTTATTTTTTTAATGAACCTGATGGATCTTATACCAGTAGACATTCTTCCATTATTGGCACAGTTGATTTCCGGTGATCCACATCTTTAT
>CAZCXC010000070.1:0-2776 GCA_964502505.1 uncultured Enterobacteriaceae bacterium | reverse complement strand
TTCTTTTTAATATCCTGCAATCGTTTGTAGTTATCAGCAAACGTATTCTGCACCACATCCTCACCTCCTTCATGCAAACCGTCGTGATTGAGGTAGACCTTACCAGAAGAGAAACGTTTGAATTCTTCCCATCGTTGCCGTGTCCACTTGATGTTTCTCTCGTTCTCTTCGGGATCTGTCCATGAAGAATTAAGTTCAATCATATAAAGTGAACTGCGGTCACCAAAGGCTGTCGCATCTGCTGCAATACGACTACTTGCTCCATGTAGATATTGAACCACATTTGCAACCTTTTTTGCAGACCGTTCCTTAAAAGTTTTAACGAGTAATTCGATTACTTCATCACTAAATGTGTCTAAATATAGGGATTTCCAGTAATTTTGTAGTGCTCCCTTTTCAAAAGATTGATCAAACATGCTCTGGATTGTTCTGAACTGTTTGGGTCCACTTTGATCTATGACTAAACCGTCGAGCTCTCTGAGTGGTTGAATGAATTTCTCTCCCTCTTCAACTGGACCTAAATAAACACCCGCTGGAACTATAACGGCTTTGCCATATAACTCTGAGGGAATAGAATCAGATTCAGTAATATTTTGCATAAAGAGTTGAGATGTGAATTCATCCGGAGTATACATCATAAATTCCCGCCAAAATTTTAATATATGGCTCGCATTATCCGCTGAATACATGGGTGCACAAAACATCACAACTGGTCCAACCGGATGTAACCTGAATTCAAAGGATGTGACTACACCGAAGTTCCCTCCACCCCCCCTGATTGCCCAGAACAGGTCTTCATTTCCTTCTTCACTCGCATTAAGAAATCGACCATCTGAAGTTACTATGTCAGCTGAAATAAGATTGTCGATAGTAAGACCATATTTTGCTCTAAGCCAGCTGAAGCCACCACCAAGTGTTAGTCCTGCGACTCCGGTATGTGATACAACTCCTAATGGTACAGCAAGTCCAAAAGCCTGAGTTTCACGATCAAGATCGCCTAGGGTAGCCCCACCCTGAACGCGCGCAACACGCTTTAAAGGATCAACATCGACACTACTCATAAGCTGTAGGTCGATCATCATACCACCATCGCATGTAGAATGTCCTGCAACATTATGTCCGCCACCGCGCAAAGCAAGTAGTAGTCTGTGATTATTGGCAAATTTTACTGCATCTATCACATCTGCCGTACCAGTGCATCGAACAATTATTGCAGGCCGCTTATCTATCATACCGTTGAACACGATACGTACCTGCTCATATTCAGCATCGTCCATAGTAAGAACTTTACCCCTGATGCCATCCTTGAATCCTTTCATAATATTGTTGTTTAAGACAATCTCAGATCCATCAAATGTTTTTATTTTCAGAGACATTTAAGATCCTCTTCAACTTTCTGACAATTTATTTTTTATGTATTTGTAAAAGTGCAATCACTGTCCTGAATTATATCTAATTATGCGAACTAAAATAACAAGTTCATCGGCCATGTTTATTAATTATAAGAAATTACACTCCAATGCTTAAGTATAGTTTTTTAATACCACTGGGGAGAAGTATGGAAGTAATTCAGACACCTAATCTAAAGCTTTATACCTCGAATATTACTTTAATTGAATTGTCATTCTTCTTTTTAATCCCGTATTATGCATCATGAGGATTCTTAGAGCTAAATAAATCAGAATAATTTGTAACATGAAAATTCCCCATCCCATGCATCCCGATGAAATCACCCCGGAGTGGCTAACACACGCCCTCAGGTCGGGCGGTGTATTAAAGAAAGCATCTGCAATAAAGCTCAATACGGAAATTTTGGGAACGGGTAAGGGTTTCATGAGCAGTGCCGTGAGGGTAAATATAGAGTACGACGAAGCTGAAGAAGACGCACCGAAGTCCGTTGTTGTAAAGATAGAACCAGAATCGGAGAAACTTCAAAATATCGGTTATCAGCAGCATGTGTTTGAACGAGAGATCCACTTTTACAAAGAGGTCGGTATTAATGTCCCGATTCGTATTCCAATTCTATACTTTTCAGTTGACGAGCCTCCTGCTTATTCCATGGTTATGGAAGATTTAAAATCTTTCACACCCGGTGATCAGATAATCGGTATGAAAGAAAATATGATCATATCAACTGTTCAAGCCATGGCAAAGATACAGTCTAAATACTGGAATAATTCACTATTGGATGCCCTTGAATGGATGCCAATTAAAAATGACATTTTTGAAGATTATTCTGAGAAATGGGATTCTTTTGTTAAATACTTTGGTTCTTTTGTGGATCCACAAGCCCTTAAAATTGGCGAGAAACTAAGACCTTATGCACTTTGGCTAGATAAAGAAATTTCGAAACGGCCAAAGACCTTAGTTCACGCGAATCTCAAGGAAGACAATTTACTATTCGGAGATCCAGATTCTGATGAAGCCGTCCTTATTCTGGACTGGCAGACAACCATTCGAAGTATGGGTGCTTTTGACGTTGCCTTCCTTATTGGGGGAAGTGAGGTGCCGGCGGAACGAAAAGGCCATCAATTCGAAGTACTCCGTAGTTGGCACGATACTCTTATCGAGGATGGAGTTGAAAACTATAGATGGGAGGAGGCTGTTCGTGATTTAAGACTAGGCGCTCTCGCCTGTCTTTGCTTCAGGGTACATTTCCACACAGTTTATATTGGTGCGGAAGGGCGTGCATTAGAGGTTGCTAAAGTGATTTTCAGTCGCCATTTCTCCTCGGCCCTGGAAATGGATGCCGAATTGGTATTGCCATAAAATGAGG
>CAZCXC010000069.1:0-4905 GCA_964502505.1 uncultured Enterobacteriaceae bacterium | reverse complement strand
GAAAAATTCGCAAGAATGGATAAGGGTTCCTCCCCTCATAAATCTCATAAGAAGCCATGACTAAATACGTTTTCATTACAGGTGGTGTAGTTTCATCATTAGGTAAGGGAATTGCTTCGGCCTCGCTCGCCGCCGCATTAGAAGCGCGTGGGTTAAATGTTACCTTGTTAAAACTAGATCCTTATATCAATGTCGATCCGGGTACGATGAGTCCGTTTCAGCATGGTGAGGTGTATGTCACAGAAGATGGTGCTGAAACGGATCTTGACCTTGGTCATTATGAACGGTTTGTCCGCACTACTATGGGCAAACGGAATAATTATACAACCGGTCGAATTTATTCCAATGTCATCCAAAAAGAACGCCGCGGTGATTATCTTGGTGGAACCGTTCAGGTAATTCCACACATAACCGATGAAATAAAACGGTGCATAGTTGAAGGTGCAGGCGATGCAGAAATTGCAATGGTTGAGATTGGTGGAACAGTGGGTGATATTGAGTCACAACCTTTTCTCGAAGCCATACGCCAGATGCGTATTGAACTGGGGAGCAGCAGTACATTATTCATACACCTGACGTTAGTTCCTTTCATCGCTGCTGTAGGTGAGATTAAAACTAAACCAACACAACATTCAGTCAAGGAACTTCGCTCAATTGGTATTCAACCTGATATCTTATTGTGTAGAACGGATTCCCCATTGCCTGATGCAGAAAGAAAAAAAATTGCACTTTTTACCAGTGTTGAAGAATCTGCCATTATTTCAGCCGTTGATGTCGATAACCTTTATAAAATTCCACATCTTTTACATGAACAGGGTCTTGATGAAATAGTAACGCAAAAATTCGGATTGGATGCACCGCCTGCGGACCTACACGAATGGGATGCAGTTGTTGATGCAATGGAAAACCCAGAAAAAGAAGTCAATATCGCCATGGTGGGTAAATATATTGAGCTTGCAGATTCATATAAGTCTCTAACAGAAGCGTTGAAGCATGCCGGTATACATACACTAACACGTGTTAACATTACCTATATAGATTCTGAGAATATTGAGAAATCGGGAACGCAATGTCTCAAAAATATGGACGCAATTTTAGTCCCTGGTGGGTTTGGTAATCGAGGTATAGAAGGGAAAATTGCGGCTATTCAATATGCGCGTGAAAATGAAGTGCCTTATCTTGGTATTTGTCTAGGTATGCAACTGGCAGTCGTAGAAATTGCCCGGCATAAAGCGGGGATGACAAATGCGAACAGTACTGAGTTTGATCCTAAAGTAAAAGATCCAGTCATTGCGCTGATCACGGAGTGGCAAGATAATGATGGTCGTGTTGAACAGCGTGATCAAGATTCTGACTTGGGTGGAACAATGCGGCTCGGTGGTCAGCAATGCAAATTAACAAATGATTCTCTTGTCGCTAAACTCTATGCCAATGATGTTATTACAGAGCGCCATCGTCATCGCTATGAATTTAATAATAACTATAAAGAAAAATTGGTAGATGCAGGTCTTGTTATTGCCGGAATTTCAATAGACGATAAGCTTGTTGAAATTATAGAAATACCTGAGCATCCTTGGTTTGTTGCTTGTCAGTTTCATCCAGAATTTACTTCAAATCCTCGCGATGGGCATCCTTTGTTTTCAGGATTTATCGGGGCAGCAAACACTTACCATGAATCGAAGCATCCGGAATTAAAAAATGCAGTTATGTAATTTTGAAGTCGATCAGAATAGCCCTGTCTTTCTGATTGCTGGCCCGTGTGTAGTTGAGAGTGAAGATATGGCATTGGATACTGCCGGACGACTAAAGGAAATCACTGATCAACTTGAGATCCCATTTATATATAAATCATCTTACGATAAGGCCAATCGTACATCACACGAGAGTTATCGAGGGCCGGGCATTGAACAAGGGTTGGCGATATTAAATAAAGTCAAAACGGCAATTAATGTTCCAGTATTAACTGATGTCCATGAAGATTCCCCACTGAATGAAGTAGCAGATGTAGTGGATGTATTGCAGACACCTGCATTTTTATGTCGGCAGACTAATTTTATCCAGGCCGTTGCAGAGCAGGGATTACCGGTAAATATAAAGAAAGGTCAGTTTTTAGCACCATGGGATATGGTTAATGTTGTTGAGAAAGCAAAGGCAACGGGAAACGATAACATTATGGTCTGTGAGCGTGGTGCAAGTTTTGGTTATAACTATCTTGTAAGTGATATGCGATCATTAGTAATCATGCGTGCAACGAATTGTCCGGTTATTTTCGATGTAACTCATTCTGTGCAAATGCCTGGAGGACAAGGTAAGCAATCCGGTGGGCAACGCGAATTTATACCTGCGTTAGCACGTGCAGCGACGGCTGTTGGTATTTCAGGTATTTTCATGGAGACACACCCCGATCCAGACAAAGCGTTGAGTGATGGTCCAAATTCGTGGCCACTGGATAAGATGAAAGAGTTACTCGAGACAATTAAATTAATCGATACTAGCGTCAAACAGACGTGAAGACATTCATTAATAATTAAAATATGAATAAGGAGATTTTGTGTCTGTAATAAAGAATATTATTGCTCGTGAAGTCCTTGATTCACGAGGTAATCCAACAGTTGAAGCAGAAGTGATAACTGAAACGGGTGCTATAGGCAGTGCAATGGTGCCATCGGGTGCATCCACAGGTGTGCGCGAAGCATTAGAATTACGTGATGGGGATACATCACGTTATTTGGGTAAAGGTGTGCTTAAGGCAGTTGATAATATATTAAACAAAATAAAACCTGAAGTTGTTGGCCAGGAAGTTTCTCATCAAACAGACATCGATAATTTAATGATCGAATTAGACGGCACTGCAAATAAAGAAAAACTGGGCGCTAATGCTGTTTTGGCTGTCTCCATGGCAACGGCACACGCAGCTGCAAATGAGAAAGGTATCCCTTTATATCAATATTTAGGCGGTGATGGTCCGTTTGAAATGCCTGTTCCCATGATGAACATCATCAATGGTGGAGTACACGCAGATAATAGTGTTGATATGCAGGAATTTATGATTATACCCGTGGGCGCAAACAGTATTCGTGAGGCAGTGCGTTGCGGTACTGAGGTTTTTCATTCACTCAAATCTGTGTTAGCTAATAGAGGATTGAGTACGACGGTAGGTGATGAAGGTGGTTTCGCTCCCAATCTATCTTCAAATGAAGAAGCAATAGAAATTATTTTAGAGGCAATTGAAAAAGCCGGGTACACGGCGGGTGGTGATATTTTATTAGGGCTTGATGTGGCTAGCTCTGAATTTTATAAAAATGGTCGCTATAAACTTGAATCTGAAAATAAAGATCTTAGTGCAGAAGAATTTATTGATTATCTTATTCCCTGGTTTGAAAAATATCCCATTATAACGATGGAAGATGGGATGGCAGAAGATGATTGGGATGGTTGGAAATTATTAACTGAAAAATTTGGAGACAATGTCCAATTGGTGGGGGATGATCTATTTGTGACTAATACGGAAATACTACAAGAAGGCATTAACAAAAACATTGCTAATTCAATTTTGATAAAAGTAAACCAAATTGGATCTTTGACAGAAACTTTAGCTGCTATAGAAATGGCAAAGAAGGCGGGATATACGGCTGTAATCTCTCATCGTTCTGGTGAAACTGAAGATACGACGATTGCTGATTTGGCAGTTGCAACTTCTGCAGGACAAATTAAGACAGGCTCTCTATCAAGATCGGATCGAGTTGCAAAATATAATCGTTTGATGAAGATAGAAGATCAGTTGGGAGCAAGGTCAAAATATCCTGGAAGAGATGCGTTCTACAATCTTAACTAGAGTATGTTGTTAAATTGGCATAACAACAGGGTGCCATGAGATTTGTAACAATTTTGCTTTGTTTATTACTCGTTTTACTGCAGTATCGTTTGTGGATTGGTATTGGTAGTTTGACAGAGGTTCATCATCTGGAGCAGGTAAAGCAGCAACGAATTATTGAAAACCAGAAATTGAGAGAACGTAATCAAACTATGGCAGCTGAAGTGCTTGATTTGAAGCACAGTTACGATGCTATTGAAGAACGTGCAAGGAGTGAGTTAGGGATGATAAAAAACGATGAGACGTTCTACCAAATAATAAGTAAACATCCTCCTGCAGATGAGTAAATTTAGAATAAACATTAGAGAGAATTGTTTGTGCATTACTGGGCAGTAATTCCGGCTGCCGGTATTGGCGCTCGTATGGATGTTGAGTTGCCAAAGCAATATTTAAAGATTAATGGTAAAACTATACTTGAACATACGCTTGAGAAATTTTGTCAACATCCGTTAATAGATGGAATTATTATTGTTATTGCAGATAATGATATTTATTGGTCTAAACTAACACTAGCATCTCATCCTAAAATAAAACAAGCAGCAGGAGGCATTGAACGCTGCGATTCTGTATTAAATGGTTTACAGGAGCTTTCTTCCATGGCCGAACCTGAAGATTGGGTTTTAGTACATGATGCTGCCCGACCTTGTGTGCGTAAAGAAGATATAGATCATTTAATTAAGGTGGTTGCTGATCATACAGTTGGAGGAATACTTGCTTTACCTGTTAGAGACACAATGAAAAGAGGTAACGAAGAAAGTTCAATATTAACAACTGTTGACAGGAAAGATTTATGGCATGCACTAACACCACAGATGTTTCGTCTGTCTGCATTACAGGCAGCACTGAGTGAGTGTAGATCAAATAATAAAGTGGTTACGGATGAAGCTCAAGCAATTGAAATCTGTGGCAACCATCCTTTGCTGATTGAGGGACATCCAGATAATATTAAGGTGACTCATAATTATGATTTGGCACTTGCCGAACTTTACCTTCAACAACAAGGGGTAAATTAATGCGAATTGGACATGGCT
>CAZCXC010000068.1:0-2533 GCA_964502505.1 uncultured Enterobacteriaceae bacterium | reverse complement strand
GGGCTACCCTGCAACAATCTAAACATAAGATTGCCAAACCAGGGATGATGCTTATGATTTCTGAGTGCTGCAAACCACATTTGCCAATCAAGTCTGGGTTGATGCGGAATGATCCACTTAAGAGATTGGTTTAAATCATCTGGTTTATATTTAAATTTATATTCTTTCCAGACTCTGCCATCATTTGATCCTTCAATATTAATTTCTACTCTCCGTGTTGTCATAATCGCAAATGGTCCATATGTGTTGACTATATTGAAAGGACTCATTAATTTTACAAATTGGGTGCTAATAGGCAATGAAGTTTTTGTAAATGTCCTCCAAAATTGGGTTGTACTTAGTATCAGGACAAGACAGGCTACACTTGTGGCTAGTGAAGTGTTTCTCAAGGGGACACAATATATATGTTTTGGTATAACAAGTTTTTTTATTAATATTTTGGGTAGTAACCAGCGGATCGAGGCATCATCAAAAAGAAATAAGCAAAAAGCGATTGTAAGTAAATTAAAGAAATTATAATTGCCAGTCAATATAATAAAGATTTGAAATCCACTGAAAAGAAACGCCGCAATGAATCGTATTCTCCTTGGCAGGAATATTAAAAAGGGAATAAGTAGTTCAATAAATAGTGTCACCGCAGTCATCGTCATGAGCAATGATTCTGACAAGTGGTGAAAGTACCATGCTATTGATGTTGGTAATGGTTGCGTCTCAAAGTGGTAGCTTAAAGCAGTAAGATTATCCCATTTGGGGTCACGGCTCATGATCTTTACCGCTCCTCCTAGAAACATGAATCTAAAAGCTAACCATCGGTATAACCATACAACGATGTGTGATCTGGTTGGTAAAAAAAGGGCAAGAAATCCAACTTCCAGTAGTAGTAAATCCCACTGGAAAGTCATGAAAGTTTGACCTGCATAATATAAAGACAGATACAGGATGTAGGCGATGAATAACGATGTACGCAAAAACAAATTTAGAATGATGGCAGCAGAGACAAATACACCTGCCAGGCATGTCAATTCGAGAAAAATATTACTTGAATCTAACCAGAATAGTGTAGGTATTTTGAAATATGCTTCTGTACCAAAATGAGAAATAGCTTTTTCAAGATAAAGTTCTAACGGTACAATTCCTTGCGTCCCGATCAGACCCACGATCTGCACACCTAAAGATGCAAAAGCAGCAAGATAAATGAACCCAAGACACCGTAGAAATAGCCAGGTGATAATTTCATAACGGGCAGGCTCAAAATTTTTACCCCATAATAGATGGCAAAACCAGGCAAGCAATTTCCTATGTTGTGAAAAATAGGCGTAACAAAATTCACAGATCATAGAAAACCCGGGTAGATGCAAATATAGCCAGTATAAAAATTTGTAACTAAGCTTTTGTTTTAGCAATCTTAAACAAGCTTCTGCACCAGCCGTTATTTTTCCGTCGGTTTCTATGTATTGAATTGATTGTTTGAATGATTCAATTGAAATTTTTGGGTAGTCGACGGCTGCTTTTTGATAGGGGAGATAGGCAACCGTTTCGCCTGTATATTTGCGCCAGTAGTTGACCCATTCAAGGCAAATGCCGCAATCGCCATCGTATACCAGGATTGGTGATTTGCTTTCTGGAGTAACCATTTTTTAAGTTAGACAGGCTTAATATTTTCTTGGTATGTGACTGTAATATACTGTAATTCCTCATTTTTCACGAATTACTCTATTCTAAAGATTAGCTTGAATACAAATGTTCAAAGTATTGCAATGTTATTTATTGCAGTGCACAATAAAAGTAATAATTGATAGACTATTTATTTCAATAAGGTAATAACAATGCCAAGAACTTTCGTAGCACTTAGAAGTGTTCTTTATATCCCGGGCTCTAATGAACGCGCGCTAAATAAAGCACCATCATTGGCGGCTGATGCACTGATTTTTGATCTTGAGGATGCCGTTGCACCTGTAGCTAAGGAACAAGCACGAATGTCAGTTTTAAAAGTATTAGCGGAAAAAGAATTTGGTCGTAGACAAGTGGTCATTCGAGTCAATGCGCTTGCATCACATTGGGGTTACGATGATTTGGTCGCTGTTGCAAAAAGTGGTGCGACAGCTGTATTACTCCCCAAGGTAGAAAGCGGGGATATGATACGCCAAGCTGAAGTGATTTTACAAAATGAAGGGGCACCAGACGATTTGGCAATTTGGTGCATGATGGAAACACCACGAGGCATGCTGAACGCAGAAGAAATTGCCAGTGCAAGTCCAAGGATAAGGGCGATAGTAATGGGTACATCTGATTTAGCCAAGGATTTGGGTGCTGCACATACCAAAGAGAGATTGCCATTTTTAACTAGTTTTGGACTTTGTCTTTTGGCCGCGCGAGCTGCAGATGTTGCAATTATTGATGGGGTACATCTTGATCTTGAAGATGGTGAAGGTTTTATAAATTCATGCAAGCAGGGTTTTGAATTGGGTTTTGATGGAAAAACATTAATTCACCCAAAAACAATTGCCAGTGCAAATGAAGCTTTTTCACCTTC
>CAZCXC010000067.1:0-4362 GCA_964502505.1 uncultured Enterobacteriaceae bacterium | reverse complement strand
AAGACCCGCAGTTGGCCCCACCGTGGTTAACCAGGCCGTACAGGAACCTTCGCCACAGAAAGTACGTTCCGTCACCGTCGCCCCCATTTTGTTAAAGAAGGCATCACCACCATTCAGACCATGCACTAATCCTTGATGACCTAAATAACTGTAAGGAACAATTGCTTGTGGACCATATTCTTCGATAATGGCCTTCCATTTATCGGTGATTTCATTCAGCGCTTCATCCCAGGTGATGCGCTCAAATTGTTTAGAGCCTTTAGGTCCGGTACGGCGCATCGGATATAACAAACGATCAGGATGATAATGGCGTTTTTCGTAGTCTTTCAATTTTACACAGAGGCCGCCACGCGTCATGGGATGATCTTTATTTCCTCTGACACCCACCAGTTTTCCGTCCGCAACTTCAAACACCATAGAACAGGTATCGGGACAATCGTGTGGGCACCCTCCATGGAATTCTTGTACTTTAGACTCAAGCTGCGCAGACATGATGACCTCCTCAAATAAAGAACCGGGGTTTTATATCCTTTTTATATCTTTTAATCCTTTTTATAGGCTTATTCTATACCTCTTATTTTAAAAGAGCGATTTTGCAGTGCGAAATATTTGCCGTGACAAGCTGAGTAACTCTTTCTATATTATTGAAAATTTAATGATAAAGGTGAATCCTATGTCTAAACCAGAAGTTGCAAGTAAAACACCCTTCCAGATTGAAGTCGAAGCAGGAAAAGATTACTGGTGGTGTGCCTGTGGTAAAAGTAAAAAGCAGCCCTATTGCGATGGCTCTCATAAAGGCAGTGAGTTTGCGCCGGTGATTTACACGGCAACCGAAAACACCAAAGTGTGGTTTTGTGGTTGTAAACAAACCGGGAACAAGCCCATGTGTGACGGGACGCATTCAAAATTGTAACCATAATTATACTAAACAGCAGCGTAATCTGAATTTTTAGGCAACTTTTTTCCTGGAGAGTAATCATAAGTAAGAAATAAATATCCAGGATCTTTACTTATGGTCAAATTGAGTTGGCAAAAAATTTATTTACTGATTGTATTTTGTTTTCCTGTACATGCTTTTTCATTTGATCATCAACACACAGCATTCAATCAACTATTAAATGAAATTGTGATCCCAAGGGGGCCGCAAACCGTTGTAGATTATGCATTGTTAAAGAATAGTGAATCCCGGCTGGACGCCTACCTGTCAAAACTTGAAGTCGTAACCAAACAAGAATACCAGTCATGGAGCAAAGATCAGCAACTCGCATTTCTAATCAACGCCTATAATGCTTTCACTTTAAAACTGATAGTCATGAACTACCCAGAAATAAATTCAATCCGTGATTTGGGTGGCCTGATATTTTCCAGTCCATGGGATATAAAATTCTTTACCTTGCTTGGGGAAAATTCTTATCTAGATTACATAGAACATGAAATAATCCGCAAAGATTTCAATGAACCACGTATTCATTTTGCGGTTAACTGTGCATCGCGGGGTTGCCCTCCTCTACTAATTGAAGCCTACCTGGCAAACAAACTCGATCAACAGCTTGAATATGCCACCAAACAATTTATAAATGATTCGGAAAGAAATCGTTTTAATGCTGAAAAAACCAGGCTGGAACTTTCATCTATTTTTAAATGGTATAAACATGACTTTGAAAAAGCAGCCGGTTCACTGGAGAAATTTATTGCACCTTATATCACTGATGATCCTGAAATTAATATTTTGATCGTGAATCGGGCAGCGAGCATCAAATACCTGGATTATGACTGGTCTTTAAATGATATAAGGAAATAGCTACATATGGGTATTCTTAACAGGGAACAAATTCAATCACTCGAACCTGAAAAACCACCAAAGAATCCATCAGAGGCCCTGAACCAAGCAAAACAAACCATGCTTGATACCGGCTTCTGGTCAAAGCATCAACAAATGGGACGGCGTTGGCCCATTGGTTGTGTTGCTCTTGAAGTTACACAACGCTGTAACCTGGATTGCACACTGTGCTATTTGTCGGAACATTCAGAAGCTGTTAAAGATATTCCTCTAACCGAAGTTCTTCACCGTATTGATCTTATCTTTCAATACTATGGCCCCAACACAGATATCCAGGTGACGGGCGGTGATCCTACATTACGACGGCGAGATGAATTAGTCACCATCATCCACTATATAAAAGACAAAAACATGCGCTCAACATTGATGACTAACGGAATCAGGGCGACACGATCATTATTGAGCGAACTTACAAAAGCTGGTTTAAACGATGTGGTCTTTCATGTTGATACAACACAGGAGATCAAGGGCTATCAAAACGAAATTGAACTCAATGAGATAAGAAAAAAATATATTGAACGTGCAAAAGGACTTGGCTTATCAATCATGTTTAATACTACTATCCACGATAGTAATTATCATGAGATACCTGAGCTCATAAAATTTTTTATCACACAAGCAAGGTTCATTCGCACAGTTTCCTTTCAATTACAAGCTGATACCGGCAGAGGCACGCAAGGACAACGAACAACGCCTATCACGCCTGACACCGTTTGGAGTCAGATAGAACGAGGTGCAGCAACAACTATCACACATGATGCAATTATGACGGGTCACCCTGCTTGTAACCGTTACGGCATGGGCCTTGTGCTCGATCAACACTGTATTGATTTATTTGATGATAAAGATTTTGTTACTGAGATACAGTATGCCACAGCTACTTTAATCGCTGATAGAAAACACAAATGGAAAACAATGATCAATTTTATAAATTGGCTTATTTGTCATCCACGCTATATTTTACCCTTTATAAAATGGATGATTAAAAAAATTTGGTTAATTAAACAACTGCTTTTAAAAAGTAAAACATTACCTGCTACGCTGTCTTTTTTTGTTCACAATTTTATGGATGCTTGTTCGCTCGAACACGATCGCATTAAAGCCTGTGTCTTCAAAACCATGACCAGTGAAGGGCCACTCTCTATGTGCCTATATAATGCAAAGCGTGACGACTATATCCTGAAACCAGTTCCTATTACTAACCAGCACTACTGGCAACCGCTTACAGGTGAAATCAGTAGGTCCAGAATTCGACCACAAAAAATTGACCCCGTTTTTTACCCGCTAAAAAAATTAAAAGGCCGTACAAGAAGAAAAATACGGGCAACCTGATCCAATTTATCTACCTGGCATTTTCTTTGTTGCAACGCAGCAATGTGCTAAGTGACTGAATACCTGAACTTTGGTGCTGGGCAGCATTTAGAGCCGCTTTTATAACCAGTTTATCCACAGGAAATCCTATAGCTAATCCACATTATCTTGTGGTTTAATTAGTGCTTGACCACAATTTATTGTGGTGTTATACATTTGTTTACGTTAAAAACATCAACATGTTTCTGAGCTTTTTTGGTGCAGCTTGGGAGCAAAATTATAAAAAAACATATAACCGCTGTAGGGGGGGTTAATGGAGGCCGAAAAATTAGCTGTTAAGTCCGTATCTTCGAGTACAGAAACAAATATCAGTTCGCTCCCAACAGGGCATGCCCGCCCTGAAAGTGCCGTCGCAGAATTACTAATCAACCAACCTGGTGAATATCGTGTAATCCGACGCAATAGTAAGGTCACCAGTTTTGATGCTAGCAAGATTAGTGTGGCAATGACCAAGGCTTTTATTGAGGTTGAAGGTGGTACGGCGGCCGCTTCGACGCGTATTCATGAGACTGTAGCGGCATTAGCGGAACAAGTGATTAATGCACTGACCCGCCGCATGCCAGATGGCGGAACAGTTCATATAGAAGATATTCAGGATCAGGTTGAGCTAGCACTGATGCGTGCAGGTGAACAGAAAGTTGCTCGCGCTTATGTTATTTATCGTGAGGAACGGTCACGTGAACGTGCAGCAATAGCGGCAGCAGAGCCTGCTACTCCGCAGGAACGCCATTCCACGCCTGTTAGTGTCACCTTGGCAGATGGCAGCAAGGCACCATTAAACATCAAACGTCTCAAATCGATCGTTGCGGAGGCGTGTCATAACCTGGAAGAAGTAAATGGACAACTCATCATTGAAGACACCCTGCATAACTTGTTTGATGGTGTTGACGAAGCAGACATCAATCCAGTTCTGGTAATGAGTGCCAGAACATTAATTGAAAAAGAACCGAATTATACCTATGTTGCTGCCGGCCTGTTATTGGATGGCCTGCGCCGGGAAGCGTTAACCCTTGTTGAAGATATAACCACGGAAGCAACACACAAAGAAATGGGTGAACGTTACCCAACCTACTTCAAAAAAATATATCCACATGGGTGCTGGACTTGGCTTACTAGATCATGAGCTCGCCAAATATGATCTGGATCGACTC
>CAZCXC010000066.1:0-3028 GCA_964502505.1 uncultured Enterobacteriaceae bacterium | reverse complement strand
TGCAGCACAGATGCGTGCGCCTTATTTCCCAGTAGGTACAGAAACCTGGCTCGCTGATGTGAGCTATATAGCCCCTGAAAATAATGAATTTATGCATGGCCCAATCAAAATTCAATACAGCAATGTCCATCACCCTGGTGCAACATTTGGATACCGTATTGAAGTTAATGGTAAAAAAATAATTTATATATCGGATAACGAATGTAAGTTTATTGAAAAATCTATTAATAACCGTAATGAAGAGCTAAATGAAGAAGAGCGGGAATTATATAAAGCAATGGTAGAAGAAGAACATCAAACGGAACTAAAGCTTCTGAGTAATGCTGATATTCTTATCCATGACGCTCAATACACTCCTGAAGATTATAAAACAAAGCAGGGATGGGGGCATTCCTGCTATATTGATACCATTAATATGGCCATAGATGCTGGCGTAAAAGAGCTCTATCTTTATCACCACGATCCGAATTATGATGATGAAGCAATGGATAGCATTGATAAAAGTGCACAACTACTTGTCAAAGAAAGAAATTCTTCAATGAAATGTTACATTGCAAAAGAAGGAATGAGTGTTGAACTATAGCTCGTTTATCGCTAATGGACACCATGATATCTATTTAATACATGCGCATTACTCTAAACGGTAAGCCTTTCGATTTCGATGAACCTCACACAGTAGAAAGCTTATTAAGAAAATTAGAACTATCTGGAAGACTAGCGGTAGAAATTAACAAAAATATCATCCCTCGCAGTCATTTCCCTTCGCGTGTTATCCAGTCAAATGATAGTGTAGAGATTGTGCATGCTATCGGTGGTGGCTAGACAACTTCACCACAAAAATATTTACTCCTGAATTAGTTACATATGACCAAGAATACCGAGTCTAACGATGCATTAATCATTGCAGGTGTTACATATAGCTCTAGATTGCTGGTTGGTACAGGGAAATATAAAGATCTGGATGAAACAAAAAAAGCAATAGAGCTTAGTGGTGCTGAAATAGTGACTGTCGCCCTGCGCAGAACAAATATAGGGCAAGACTCAGGGCAACCAAACCTGCTAGATGTGATACCACCAGAAAGTTATACCATTCTGCCAAATACTGCTGGCTGCTATGATGCTGATACAGCAATCAGAACATCTCACCTGGCGCGTGAACTACTGGATGGTCATTCACTGCTAAAGCTTGAAGTGTTGGGTGATGAAAAAACACTGTATCCGCATATACCAGAAACAATTAAAGCAGCAGAAATATTAATTAAGGATGGTTTTCAAATCATGGTATATACCAATGATGACCCCATCATGGCCAAAAGTTTCGAAGAAATGGGTTGCGTAGCAGTGATGCCGTTAGCAGCGCCTATCGGCTCTGGCCTGGGTATTCGTAATCCTTATAATATCCGTACAATCGTTGAAAATGCTTCTGTGCCTATTCTAGTCGATGCAGGCGTAGGCACTGCTTCTGATGCAAGTATTGCTATGGAGCTAGGATGTGATGGTGTTTTAATGAATACTGCAATTGCATGTGCTAACGATCCATTACTCATGGCCTCAGCAATGAAGAAAGCAGTCGCTGCTGGGCGTGAAGCTTTTCTTGCAGGTCGAATTCCACGGAAAGCATATGCCAGCGCTTCATCTCCATTTAATGGCCAATTCTTCAACTCATAAACAAAGAAGATTTCTGGTAAAAAAAATACTGAAAGAAAAATCCTTCCATTATGGCTAGTCCCCTACGTCATATTCGTAGCTACGTCCTGCGGGCGGGGCGTCTAACCAAAAGCCAACAATATGCCCTCAACAACTATTGGAGAAAATATGGGGTTGATTTTACTCAAACAAAATTAAACCTGGATCATCTTTTTAAAAGACGCGCACCCAAAATACTGGATATTGGTACTGGCATGGGGGAGACCACTACATTAATTGCGGCCAAACACCCGGAAAATGATTATTTGGCAGTTGAGGTTCATACACCAGGTATTGGAAATCTACTCAAACAGATAGAAACAAATAACTTATCTAACATAAAGATAATCAACCATGATGTGATTGAAGTATTACAAAATCAATTACTACCCGATTGTCTAGATATTGTATATATTTTTTTTCCCGACCCCTGGCCTAAAAAACGACACCATAAACGCCGGTTAATTAATCAGGATTTTCTTGAATGCATTACCAGCAAATTAAAATCAAATGCCAAAATTTTTCTAGCTACAGACTGGGAAGATTATGCAGAACACATATTGGCTACATTTGAAGCCAATCCTAAGTTTATTAATCTCGCTGGCAAAGGCCAATACTCGCCCAGACCATACTGGCGACCTATTACAAAATTTGAACAGAGAGGACAAAAATTAAACCATTATGTATGGAATTTCGCTTACTCAATTTTACATCACAACTAGGTAATGCTTATAACATCAGCAAAATTATGAATAGCTGCGAATTCTCCTGTGTCTCGAATTGGTCGTTGACTATCAGGTTGTGCGATGCTGAGTAAATTTTTTATGCCATGATTTTTTGCCGCACGTAATACCTCTAAATTATCATCAACCAGTAATGTATTTTCCGCCTTATATGGAATTTTTTCATTTAGTATACTCCAAAACTCTATATGTTCCTTTGGCATACCTAAGTCATGGGCACAGATAATCTGATCAAAATAAACACCAATATCAATTATTTCTAATTTCATTGATATTAAGTCTTGGTGTGCATTTGTTACCATAATGCATTTTTTATCCAGTTGCGAAATGTGCTTTAGAAAATTTACTGCTTGCGGTCGTAGTTTTATCAATTCTTTTATATCATCTTTTAATTTTAAAATATTGATATTTAATTCATCCGTCCAATAATCTAGGCAGTACCATGAGAGTGTTCCTTCTTTACTTTTAAATCGTGGCATTAACTCGCGCTTTGCATTTTCATGGTTAAGTCCATTCATTTCTCCCCAACGTAATGGCAGGTAATCTTGCCAAAAATAGTTATCAAAAAACAAATCGAGTAAGGTACCATCCATATCCAA
>CAZCXC010000065.1:0-3499 GCA_964502505.1 uncultured Enterobacteriaceae bacterium | reverse complement strand
CCACAGATAACAACATTATCGGACTCGGCCCCGGCTTGTATGGAAACAGCCGGTTTTACCGCGCAACTGGTGACTTTCATGCCTTCAACACGTGCAATACCTGGGTTGCAAAAGCTATTGAAAGGACAGGTTATCCCATGAGCAATTCGAACGTAGTTACGGCCGAAGAGGTATTGTCACTGCTTCGACGTGGTTTGGATGTGACTATGAACTGTTTTTCTATCCGTCGTTATTAATGACATGATAGGAAAAAATCAAAAGGTCGTTTGGTAATTACTCCTGCATTTTTTGAAGGTGATTTATTCAATATAGACCGCGGTTTTGAAATTCGACTGCAGGGATGCAGGAGGTAGAACGACTCAGGAGACAAAGTCGAGCAAATTTTAGGAGGTTTTAATCAGTTGATTTATTGTCCTATTTAGTTTTTCTTTTAAACAACAATACGGCGCTCGCAATAAAAATAGCAAGACTAAGCAGTAGAAGGGGAAGTATCACAAGCATGTCAATTCGGATAGCTGCATAAGGCGAAACACCGTATTCATAATATCCGTAAGAAATAAATGCTAACCCAGAGAGAATGAGGCTGACGTAATGTCGCTTTAAAAATAAAAATACAGTGGCAATTAACGGCAAAAGAAGCGTTATCACAAGAACAGGTATTTGTATGATGTTATCCCGAGGTTGTCTGGGTGGTCTGGGATTTTGAGCTTCCCATGTCCGTTTCATATCTTTGTATTCAGTACATCCACTGCTGTGAACGGCCTTATCTACGATATATTTTCTATCACATAATGGCTTCATCATTTCCATAGCGAGCTGTAAGTTACCCCTGTCATTCTCCAGCAGCGCCAGGTGAAAACACCCCGCATCCTTACCATCATTACACGCCTTATTAAAAAATGTGTACGCAGAAGCATAACTATCGAGTTCACCACTTATCGTGGTTACGGTTTTACATGAATTATTCCGAAAGTTAACAAGCGATCTTCTCACCTCCATAAAACAAGCCTTTTGGTAATAGGATTGGGCTTTAGAAAGATCGCCCGCATCCCTCGTAGCTCGTCCCAAATTATCACACTCTCTAAACGTATTGCAGGACTGAGCAAAAGTATTTACCCACAGGAGGGGAAATAAACAGAGAATTAGTAAGGAGTAAATGAGTTTATTCATGCACTCATTATACGTTCAATAAAAGGGGACAGATCTGTTTAATAGAGACCGTGGTTTTGAAATTGCAATTTTATCTTGTCATAAAACGGCCAGATTACTCTGCTATAGTTCGTAAAGGAACGATAATTTGCAAGGAATTCTGTTTATACAGGGATTATATTGAGAATTGATTACAGGGGGAGGAATAAAATGACATTAAATGAAAAACAACTCGAGATGTGCACGGCCAGTCAATGGGATTTTTCTGATCTTAATGCTTTGTTTTTAAACTGTACCCTCAAACGATCACCAGACTTATCTCATACCCAGGGTCTTATAGATATTTCCAGTGCGATCATGGAAAAAAATGGTGTCACAGTAGAAGCACTGCGTCCGGTTGATTTTGATATTGCCTATGGTGTCTATCCGGATATGACGACACAAGGTTGGGATACTGATAATTGGCCAGAAATATATGAAAAAGTTAAGAATGCACACATCCTTGTTATAACATCGCCTATCTGGTTGGGTGAGAAATCATCTGTATGTACAAAAGTAATTGAACGCCTATATGCGAGTTCTGGCGATCTTAATGAACATGGCCAGTATGCCTATTACGGGCGTGTTGGTGGTTGTTTGATCACCGGTAACGAAGACGGTGCCAAGCATTGCTCAATGAATATTTTATATTCATTACAACACCTGGGTTATGTCATTCCACCCCAGGCTGATGCGGGTTGGTTAGGTGAAGCAGGTCCGGGACCGTCCTATCTTGATCCTGATTCTGGCGGACCAGAAAATGAATTCACTAATCGCAACACTACCTTCATGACCTGGAATCTAATGCACCTTGCACGAATGATAAAAGATACCGGTGGTATACCTGCCCACGGAAATCAACGATCAGAATGGGATGCGGGATGCCGGTTTGATTATGCTAATCCGGAACATCGGTAGTTAATTTATAAGGTGAAAAAAAATAAATTTATATTTCTATATTTCTTTAAGTGTTTTTTGAATATAGTCCGCGGTTTTGAAATTGCAAATTTATTACTTTTTAGCAAAAATAAAAGGGGTTAGACACCTTTAGTTAGTCCTTTCTGCCAAACAAAACTTACACGAAAAAATATATAGCTAACAACAAAATAATACCTACTATTATTCCACCAATAATGACCTGTTTCCTTTGTTTATTATCGTGACTTCGTTGCTCTGGTTTCTCATTTAGTTTGTCATCTTTTACTTCATCTTTTTCTACTACATTTTCTAATTCTTCAATTCTGTTTAGTATTCGTTGTCCAGTGGTTGATGCTCTGTCGTCCTCTGACATTTCGGCGTAAGCATCCTGTAATTCTTCGAGAATATATTTACCCCAACTATCAACGTTGTCTTTATTATCAATTGCAAATGCAACCATAATTTCCTGTGTTTCTAGGGATGTAGGCATTAAATAATTGTACATCAGAAGAGGTCTTTTATGAATCAAGGGCTCAGAGTACTTGAGATGTAATTCCTCGGTAACTGCTCGAGAACGACTCAGGACGCCTACATGGACGTAGGTGGTAGAAAACGTCCGGAACAAGTTTTCGAGACAAAGTCGAGCAAATTGTTAGGGGTTTTAATCTGTTTTATATAGAACTGAAAATGTCAGCTTATGACCCAAAGCGGACATTCATCATATATGATCATACCTTCCTCTTTGATGATGCCACAATTATCACGTATATCAATGGGAATGCTAGCAGAAAGGCCCCTACTAAATTCCCAACAAAGAACATATATAGAACACCACCGACTAAATAAAGAAAAATGATTAAAACAAAGATAGCCCCAACATTGTCCTTATATTTTTGAGCATCTTTAGATGCCTCTGTTTTCTTGTTAATCAACGCCGATCCTCCTCCTATGATCAGGAAGATAAATAGGAAAAATATGAATGAGTAAAAAATCTTTTCCATTAGAATAGGTCTATGGCTTTTTCAGCAATCTAACAGTATGTTAGGGAGACCGAATGTCGGATAATATTATTATGTGTATTAAGTAATAGTAATAAATGCTTGCTTCGACCCATAGCGGACATTCGCCAAATCAATCGAACCTGACCCTTTGATTTCCAATCGCTCTGTCGTTTTTCGTAGTCAATGAATGCCTTTACCACTTATTACGCAACTCACGCAGCTTCAGAAATACCGTCCTTGCATCGGGATCTTCCGGAAGATCGGGAAATGCATCGTACAATCTGGCAATGACAGTCGGGCTATGCAGACGGAAAAAAGTATTGATCTCTTTCTCCAATGCCAACGTAGTAACCAACGCTTCGCTCGGGTCCTGAACTTCGACTTGCTGGATC
>CAZCXC010000064.1:0-1849 GCA_964502505.1 uncultured Enterobacteriaceae bacterium | reverse complement strand
TATATCTAATCGTATTTATTTCTTGCCTGACGATGGTACTGACACTACATTATATGTCGTGGACTTATCCTAGTAGATCAACAATTATCCCCCCTCACTTACTATGTGTAGTATTAAGTTGAATGTCCGCTTTGGGTCGAAAGCAGACGCTCAATATATGTAGTCAATAGTACTTAAAATCCCCTTTTGACTTGCTGAGGAGATATTCTGTTTTAAAGCCATTTGACCTGGACGGTCAAATAAGCGGCTCTGCAACAAGGATGTTGCATAGGCGCGTGCTGCTAAAAACAGAATATTGATGAAGGAATCCCGTAAGGACAAGTCAACGGGGAAAAGTTCTTTTGCCTACTTTTCTTTGAAGAAAAGTAGGTCGCTGCACTGGGCGAAATCCATGTTAAATATAAACTTATGCACTTCTCGCTTTTGAATGCTGCCCTGAATGATTTAAATGAGGCTGGATGAATTCCAACAAACCTTCCTTAGTTAATTTTGCATCATTCAACATATCCTCTCGCGTACCATGTTGAATCAATCGATCCGGTATACCATAATTGATGATCGCCTGTGTTACACCATGAGCAGATAACACTTCATTAACAGCAGCACCTGCACCACCCTGCACCATGTTTTCTTCGAAGGTTACTAACAGAGCATGGCTCTCTGCCATTTTCAAAATTATGCCTTCATCAATTGGTTTTACAAAACGCATATTCACGACTGTTGCATTGAGTTCTTCAGCGGCTTCCAATGCCGGTTCTAGCATGACGCCAAAAGCAAGGATTGCAATCCCCTTTCCTTCCCTACGTAATTCGGCCTTACCAATTGGGATGGCCGTCATTTCTTTTTGAATTTCTACACCGGTACCGGTACCGCGCGGATAACGCACTGACGCTGGTTGATCGAGTTGGTATCCGGTAAATAACATTTGCCTACATTCATTTTCATCAGCAGGCACCATAATGACCATATTGGGTAAACAACGCATATATGTTAGATCGTAAATGCCGTTATGGGTTGGTCCATCAGCACCCACAAAACCAGCACGATCAATTGCAAATAACACAGGTAGACCTTGTGTAATCACATCGTGGATCAATTGATCATAAGCACGCTGTAAAAAAGTAGAATAAATTGCCACAACCGGTTTCAACCCATCACAGGCCATACCGGCTGCAACAGTTACACTATGTTGTTCAGCAATTGCAACATCAAAATATTTATCTGGGTGCTCCTGTTCGAAACGAACCAGACCTGATCCTTCACGCATGGCAGGCGTTATCGCGACAAACTGTTCATCTTGCGCAGCCATGTCACATGCCCAATCGCCAAATACTTTGCTAAACGTCGGTGCAGAAGGTTTCGTTGATGGGATAACACCTATATCTGGATTAAACGGTGTTACACCATGATATTTAACCGGATCCTCTTCGGCCGGGCCGTAGCCTTTACCTTTTCGGGTAATAATATGGAGAAACTGCGGGCCTTCTAATTCATTAATATTACGTATTGTACTGATTAAGGTAGGGAGATCATGACCATCGATCGGGCCAATATAATTAAATCCGAACTCTTCAAATAAGGTACCGGGCACAATCAGTCCCTTGACATGCTCTTCAGCGCGACGCGCCAGTTCCCAGACAGTCGGCATATTCGAAAGAACCTTTTTACTCCCTTTCCTCACTGTAGTATAAATTTTTCCGGACAGTATTTGAGCAAATCGATTGGATAATGCACCAACATTTGGCGAAATCGACATGTCATGATCATTCAGAATCACTAATAAATTGCAGTCGAGACTACCCGCATGGTTTAAGGCCTCAAAGGCCATGCCTGCGGTCATACCGCCATC
>CAZCXC010000063.1:0-6262 GCA_964502505.1 uncultured Enterobacteriaceae bacterium | reverse complement strand
CCAGGGACTAAACCGATTAAAAAAACAGGAATAGGACTACTTTGCTGTTACTGCCTTAACTCTTTGTAATGGCATATAATCACGGCCCGTACGTATTTAAGTCTTGAAATCATTTACTTATCTAATGCAGCTATACCTCGTACAACATGGGGAGGCGGCCGTCGCCAAAGAAATTGATGTAGATCGTCCTCTTAGCACACAGGGTGCGTCTGATGCTAAAAACGTAGCAATGTTTTTGAGTGATGCTGGCATCAAAGTAAAACGTATCCAACACAGCGGCAAGACCAGGGCCGAGCAGACCGCCGAAATCTTTGCTGAGGCATTGGAAGTCAAAGGACAGGTGACTGCAATTTCAGGCATTAATCCAAATGACGCGGTTACAGAGTTCGTTGGTCAGTTAAATGAATATACGGATGACACGATGGTCGTCGGTCATTTACCTTTCATGGCCAAATTGGTTGCTCAACTGATTACTAAAGAAGCGGAAACTATTTTAACTGCTTACCACCCGGGCAGTATTGTCTGTTTAGCAAAAGATGAAAAGGATTGTTGGCAGATTGCATGGATGTTGCGACCAGAATTGTTTAATAATAAAAGATAAAAAATAAATGGAGAAAGTGAGTTGAAATATATTTTAGCTGTTGTTTTTATTTTGTTAGTGGCCACCTTGTATTTTGTGTTAGGTCCCGATAGAACATTTGAGGCAGGTAAGCTTGAAGAAATACCTGTAACTGACTCTGAAGATTCATCTGCTACAGTTTCAAATGAAGCAGAAAAAATATCAGCAGAAGATAAACGCCGTGCTGCTATGCATGAGGAATTTGAAAAACTTGAGAAAGCACGCAGAAATCTGGAGCGAAAATTATCAAGACTGAAGGCATTATTATGGGATCTGAAATTCCCTGCTAAAAAAAGTGCTGACATCAAGGAACAAATGCAGACAGGCTATGCGTTATTAAAAAATAAAAAATTATTAGGTGCATATTATGGTTTGAATCAAATAGAGGATGAATTAGGACAGGTAGATTTTGTCTATCAAAACCTTCAAAAAATAGAGCAGCAAATACGGGAAATAAAAAATAAACAGCCTGAATAAATGGTTTTAAATTAAATTTGTGAGAGCGGTTCCATTGTTTACTGAAATGATTTCCGCATTATAAATTTTGTTGGCTAACGTAGTGCCTTTTTGCACGGTAGTTTGAGTTCTGACAAAATTAGGGGCATACCCAAAATAGTTTATTGATCCAGATTCATTTTCTGTTGAATCACTTTCCCATAGTACAGGTATAGAAAGACCAATATTTTTTTCCAGATAATTATTTTTCAAGCGTGCAGCCATTGCATGCAACTGCCTGCTGCGCAATTTCTTCTTTGCTTGACTGATTTGATCGGGAAGACTGGCAGCTTTAGTGCCGGCACGTTTTGAATAAGTAAAGATATGGATATGTGAAAACCCTACTTCCTCGATGAATGCCAGACTTTGTAGCCATTCCTGTTCTGATTCGCCAGGAAAACCGACAATAATATCCGTTGTAACATTAAAGTTAGGTACAACGGTACGAGCGTAGTCAACTAGCTTTTTGAAATCCGCTGTTTTGCAACGTCGTGCCATGCGTTTTAAAACAGAATCACTACCGCTTTGCAGGGGCAAATGCATATGTGGCATGAGTCTTTTGTTTTGGAAAAGATCAAAGAAGTTGTCACTAAGGTCCCAGGGCTCAATAGATGCGAGACGTAGACGGGGTATATCAGTATCAGCAAGGATTGTATGAATCAATTCATACAAACTGCAATCAAGGTCACTTCCATAACCACCGACATGTACACCGGTCAATACGGCTTCCTGTACACCCTGTGAATGCAGCGTATTGATCTCCTGCACAATGTCTTTAATGGAACGACTGCGTTCTTCACCTCTTGCAACGGTAACAATGCAAAAAGTACATCGGTAGCGACAACCGTCCTGCACTTTTATAAAAGCACGATCTCGACCACGATTAAACAATGCGGGTTCACCCGGTATTGTTGCTTGCACTGGCATCGAACTTAATTCTAATTCCCGCGTTGTAATTTCTACTAACTGTTCTTTATCCTGGTTTGGAACAATAAGATCGATCCCCTCAATCTCATCAGCAAGCTTTGGTGTCAGACTACTATAACAACCACTAACAACTAGTTTTGCTAAAGGATTATGTCGATGAGCACGGCGAAGTAGTTGCCGGGATTTACGCACCGCTTCTTGAGTCACGGCACAGGTATTGATAACCACAACATCAGCATTTTCAAGATTGCGCGTTACCTTATGGCCTTGCCTTTGAAAACCATCTGCCCAGCTTTCTAATTCCGCTTCATTTAGACGACAACCTAAGGCTTTTAAATGAACTCGCATGGTGTTAATTCGGTTGATTAATCGGAGGCAGACAATATCTCAAGGTGTCTACCAATACAATGGGGCAGTGTATTAAGATTGTATCCCCCTTCTAAAACGGAGATCAATATTCCGTTTGCATGCTTGTCGGCCATTTCCATCATCCGTTCACTCATCCAGGCAAAGAATTCCGTGCTTAGGCAAATATTCGCTAAAGGATCATCTTCATGTGCGTCAAATCCAGCAGAAATAATAATGGCTTCCGGCTTAAATTCGTCAATTTTTGACAAAATCTTTTCCATAAAAGCCAGTTCATAATCTTTATCGCTTGCACCCGCTGACATTGGGCAATTGAGCGTAGCACCGGCACCTTTGCCAATACCGGTTTCGGTATAGGCGCCTGTACCAGGGTAAAAAGGATATTGATGTGTGCTGATATATAGCACCGCCGGGTCTTCTTCAAAGCTGTGCTGTGTGCCATTACCATGATGCACATCCCAATCAAGTATCAGGATTGTATCCAGACCGTGTTGTTTTTGCAGATAGCGCGCAAGTATCGCAACATTATTAAAAAGACAAAATCCAAGGGCCGTATCTCTTTCCGCGTGGTGTCCTGGTGGCCGTACCATGGCAAAGCCGTTATCAATCTTTCCGGCAATTACTTCATCTGCCAGTGCCAGTGTCCCGCCCGTTGCCATCAGCGCAATATCATATGATTTTTTACAAACACTGACATCCATTGAATCCAGGTAAGGGGAGCCAGAATGACAAGTTGTTTGCGCGCGTTTTATATAGTCATTGTTATGTATAGTTTCAATCCATTGTTGTTCTGCACTGCGTATAGTGATGGGTAATAAATTCTCAAACCAGGATTGTTGTTGTAGATGCGCGATAGTATTAATCAATCGTGCACTACACTCTGGATGGCCGTGCCCGGTATCATGTTGGAGAAAGATAGGGTCATAGAGAATTCCGGTTTTCATATGTTCATACTAGTGTGTAATGGCAGCAAATATAAAGTACCTGGTAATTAATTAGTTGCAACGTAAATTATACGGATACTGATATACTTTAGCCCCATGTCAGGGGAGAAATCAGTCAATACATATGACCAATATATATATATTGGGTTTCTGCTTTTAATTGCCTGGTTACCGTTGCCACTTGGAAGCAATAGACCATGGGCATGGGCCATCATGGAAGTGTGGACCTATTTGCTGGCCATGTTCTGGCTTGCTGAATATATGTTCCACCGGGTCAAGTTCACAGTCTCCTTCCTTAATGCTCGTCCGATAATTTATTTATTTTTAATGTGGTTATTGTGGGTGTTATTGCAAATCATTCCCTTGCCGGTATTTTTAGTAGAACTCATATCGCCACAAGCTGCTGCTATGCATGCGTTAAGTCCTGAGCCATCAAAGTGGATCACACTATCTGTTGATCCATATGCAACCAAAGTTGCCTGGTTGAAGAGCCTCGCTTATGTGCTTATTTTTAGTCTCGCTTTACTTCTTATAAGAAGGCGTCGTCGAGTCCATCAGTTGGTGTATGTTCTGATTTTTAGTGCTGTATTTCAGGCAGTCTACGGAAGCTTGATGACACTTTCCGGCGTTGAATATGGATTTTTTATAGAGAAGACAACATCCGTTGGACATGCAACAGGAACATTCACCAACCGTAATCATCTTGCGGGTTATCTTGTAATGGGTCTGGCAGTGGGAATTGGTATTATGATCGCTAGCCTGGATACTTACACCGGTTATTCACTAAAACAACGTGTTAGAAATATTTTACGGTTATTCATGAGCGAGAAATTACGACTTAGACTTTATCTGGTGATGATGGTTATTGCTTTGGTACTTACTCATTCTCGAATGGGTAATACAGCATTTTTTGCAAGTCTGCTTATAGCGGGAGGTATAGGTCTATTATTATCTCGATACGCAACACGGCCTACCGTTATTTTACTTGCCAGTCTTATCATTATAGATATATGTATTGTCGGCACCTGGTTTGGCATCGAAAAAGTAATTGAGCGAATAGAGCAGACCACTTTTGAAACTGAAAACAGGGACGAAGTATATCCTAATGTTTTTGACCAGTGGTCAGACTATAAAATAATTGGCAGCGGATTAGGTAGTTTTTATTCTGTTTTTCCAAAATACAGAAAGCAGGATATTTCAGGTTACTATGATCATGCACACAATGATTATCTGGAAATTGGATCAGAGTCCGGCATAGTCGGTTTTATTTTACTTGGTCTGGTTGTGCTCATTTCTTTATGTGTTGCATTATTTGCTCAATATAAACGCAGAGATCCATTGATGCGTGGTTTATCATTTGCTGCAATAATGGGCATATGTGCAATTTTGATTCATTCTACTGTGGATCTTAATCTGCAGATACCGGCTAATGCAGTTTCGTTTATATTACTTTTATCATTCGCATGGATTTCATATAGTTTAAAACCACATTCGTCCAGACGATGATCTATCAGAAAGAATACTATTCATAAAACACGTTTATAAATATTTAAATAAATGAGTCTTTGTCCAATTATATTAGCGGGTGGCGGTGGCACACGATTATGGCCGCTGTCGAGGGAATATTATCCAAAACAGTTTTTAAATTTATTTGGTGAACATACTTTATTGCAGGAAACACTGCTTCGTGTGAACGGACTTGAAAAAGAAATTGATGTTATTGATCCGGTACTGGTTTGTAATGATGCACATCGTTTTTTGTTATTCGAACAAGTAAACGAAATAGGCAAGCAATTTCAATCAATCATACTGGAACCCGAAGGTCGTAATACAGCACCGGCGCTCACCGTTGCTGCAATATCATTACAAGAAAATGATCTTGATCCTGTCATGATTATGATGCCGGCAGATCATAAAATATCCGACCTCAGCAAATTTCATCAGGTTATCAAAGCAGGGTATGAAATTGCTTTAAATGATTATCTGGTGACAATGGGAGTAACGCCTGATCGTCCAGAGACAGGCTATGGTTACATAAAATATGGTCAGGAAATTGATAAAAAAAATAACACATCAATACATGCGTTGGAGGGATTTGTTGAAAAACCAGATACAGCTACCGCACAGCAATATATAAAATCTAATTATCTTTGGAATAGCGGTTTGTTTATGATGAAAGCTTCTGTCTGGTGTAAGGCTGTCAGTGATTTGCAACCGGATATTTATCAAGCCTGCAATGATGCTTTTAAAAAGGGATCTGTAAGTCACGAATTCTACAAACTGGATGAAGAATCATTTCTTGCGTGTAGAAGTGATTCTATCGATTATGCGGTGATGGAGAAACTTGGAAGTGATCAAAAAGCTAAAACCGCTGTCATTCCATTGGATGCAGGCTGGTCTGACGTCGGTGCATGGTCAGCAGTTTGGGATTTGGGTAAGCCGGACGCAAATAAAAATGTTATTCAAGGTGACGTAATCGCAATAGAATCCACCGATAATATTATTGAAGCAAAGCAAAGGCTGGTGACTGTATTGGGTGCAGAAAGTATGGTGATCATTGAGACAGCAGATGCTGTTCTGGTGGCTAATAAAAATAAAACACAAGATATAAAAAAAATAGTTGAGCAATTAAAAGCAAGTCAACGTGAGGAACGGTTACAACATAAACGGGTATACAGACCCTGGGGTAGTTATGAAACTGTCGATGCTGGTGAATGCTTCCAGGTAAAACGGCTTTGTATTAATCCAGGAAAAAAACTGTCATTGCAATCACATGATCAAAGGGCTGAACATTGGGTTGTAGTAAATGGGACAGCAACGGTCACCAAAGAAGACAATGTATTTCAATTGCACGAAAATGAGTCAACCTATATACCAATAAAGACAAAGCATCGCCTTGAAAATGCAACTG
>CAZCXC010000062.1:0-9607 GCA_964502505.1 uncultured Enterobacteriaceae bacterium | reverse complement strand
TTTGGTGCTGGCACGTTTAAATGCGTTGAAGGCGAGGGTGCACAGGTGAATGAATTTGTCAGTGGCATTAACGGACGCTTGCCAAGTCGTTTTCGAAAGCCTCAGCGTAAGCTGGCTCAGATGTCTCAGCAGTTGGGAGATCTGCTGAGCGAGTTTGGTGCTGGCACGTTTAAATGCGTTGAAGGCGAGTGTGCACAGGTGAATGAATTGTTTAGTGGCATTAACGGATGCTTGCCAAATCGTTTTCGAAAGCTTCAGCGTAAGCTGGCTCAGATAGCGCAGTAGTTGGGTGATCTGCTGAGCCAGTTTAACGCTGATATTTCCTAAAATCTTACTACACACATTACAAAAATGAATAAATCTTATAGCGCCTTTCACGATCGCCTTCCGACCTGTTTTAGCTGCTTGCTGGCTCATGAGACTAAATTGTTTCAGTCTTGGTGTAATTTGATTTTTAAATCGGATCAAGCTTGCCCATATTATTTTCAAATAAATTAGACAAATCTGTCCGTATGTTTTAGTGAGCCTGACTAATTGTTCGCGGTATTGATACATTCGACCCCGTCTGGTAAAAATATTTCTATGACTAATAAAGGTTTCTCTTTGATATAAAAGATAGAGCGCCTACCCCATAATTGTTTTGGGCTGTCAGCTTTATCTTGTAAAGCAAGAGAATAAAGTTTGTCGTGATTGGGGATTGTTGCAATCTCTATTTTATCTCGAATAGCTGTTTGCTTTGAAAATAAGTAAGAACCTAAGGAACGTGTTCCCAAGTAAACTAGTCTACGTTGTGCCCCACGTAAAGTTTTTCTTGGGATTATGCTACGCGCATATACCCAAGGAATATTATCACATTTTAAATAAATCTCTCTAACTAATGCGTACTCTCCATTACGTAAATTTAATTCTTTTGATTCACGTTGTAACGGTTTTCCCCAGGATTGACTTTTTAATTCAAGTTGTAATTTACTAGCACAAAAATTTTCAAGATACTGTGTAAATGATCCTTTTTCCTGTAAACATGCAAATAGTGGTTTTGGGATACAACCAAGTTTGAATTTGTTAACTGGAATCCATCGTATGCTCAAGATTATCAGACCTTCCCATATTCCATATCTTTGCCTAACCATCTATCGATTAGGGGTTGGATATATTCCGGGTGTTTTTGGATTATTGTGTTTGCTGCACTATGTACATCGGGCAACATTTTCGCATCTCGCATCAGATCTGCAATACGTAGAGCAGGTAAACCAGTTTGACGTGTACCCATTAATTCGCCTGGACCTCGTAATTCCAAATCTTTTTGAGCAATCTCAAAACCATTATTTGTATTGCGTAAGGTGTCCAACCTTATGCGTGCCATTTCACTCAGCGGCGGTTGGTAGAGAAGAACACAATCACTCTTTATACTACCACGTCCAATTCGTCCACGAAGCTGATGCAACTGGAATAATCCAAGACGCTCTGCATTTTCAATTATCATTAAGCTTGCATTGGGGACATCGACACCCACTTCAATTACTGTTGTAGCAACAAGTAAGTTTATTGCCCCAGACTTAAATGCAGCCATAACAGTTTCTTTATCAGAACTTTTCATTTTCCCATGTATAAGCCCTACACGTAACTCAGATAATTTATTTGTCAGATAGAGCTGTGTCTCAATCGCCGCTTCACATTGCAATGACTCAGATTCTTCTATTAATGTACACACCCAATATGCTTGCCGGCTTTCTGCACATGCATTTTGTATGCGTGTAATCACTTCGTCACGTTTACTGGTTTGTATTACTACTGTATTCACAGGTTTACGTCCTGGTGGCAGAGCATCAATAACAGAAATATCTAAATCTGCATAAGCAGTCATTGCTAAAGTTCTTGGTATGGGTGTTGCTGTCATAATTAATTGGTGAGGAAAGTGGTTTGATTGGTTGCCTTTATCTAATAAGGCCAAACGCTGATGTACTCCGAAGCGGTGTTGTTCATCAATGACGACTAAACGTAATTTTGAAAATTTAACATCTGTCTGGAACAAAGCGTGTGTACCAATCGCAACTACTGGTTGTGATTTTCCTAGTATTTTTAAAAGATCGCTTCGGTCTGATTTTGAAAGTTTGCTTGTTAACAAAACAACAGGAATATTAAAATTACTAAACCATTCAGAGAAGGTATTAAAGTGTTGTCCAGCTAATAATTCGGTCGGTGCCATAATTGCGGCTTGATAACCTGATTCTAGGGTACGTAAGATAGCAAGTGCTGCTACGATTGTTTTACCGGATCCGACATCACCCTGTAAAAGTCTGAGCATCGGCACCTCGCATTCTAAGTCAGGAAAAATTTCATCTCGCGCTATTTTTTGTGCTTGTGTCAATTCAAACGGTAATCGTTTAATAAGTTTTTTTATCAAAGTGTCATTGCTTATAAGTACAGTAGCTTTAAATTGACGTAATTTTTGTCGAAGACGTTGCAGGCTCAGGTATTGTGCTAATAGTTCCTCAAAAGCCAGACGCTGTTGCGCAGGATGTGTTCCATCAGTGAGATGCTGGGTTGAAGCATCTGGAGGAGGACGGTGCACGTAAGTTATCGCTGTTCCAAGATCGGATAACTGTAATTTTGACAATACAGAATTAGGTAATAACTCGGTTAGTTTATTATCAGCCTGTTCCAAATCCGAAAGGGCCTGGTTAGTTATTTTTCGTAAAATTTTTTGTTGTAAACCCTCCGTCGTCGGATAAACAGGCGTGAGTTGTTCTTCTAGAGGCAAAGGGGTTTCCTGATTAATTAGTTGATATTCCGGATGGATCATTTCCAGCGTATTTGCACCATAGCGAGCTTTACCAAAGCATCTTACTTGAATGTTTCGTTGTAATTTATCTTGCTGGGCTTTTGAAAAATAAAAAAATCGTAAAGTTAGTGACCCTGTTCCATCACTGATACGACACAGTAATGATCGTCTGCGGCCAAAACTAATTTGGGTAAGATCAATAGTTCCTTGTATAAGAGAACTTTTTCCTGCTTGTAGTGCCCCAATGGGCGTAATCCGTGTCTGGTCGATATAGCGAAGAGGTAAGTGAAATAATAAATCCTGAATTGTGAAAATACCGAGTCGATTTAATTTTTCTTCAATCCGAATCCCAACTCCATGCAAATCTGTAACTGGTGCGCCCAGTGGGTGGGGAGTCTTTGTGCTCAATGGTATAGTCAGGTGTGTCTGTGTTTAATCTAAAAACATAATAGCATCCATTTCTACTAAAGCACCTTTGGGTAATTCTTTAACACCTACAGCAGCTCTGGCAGGATACGGCTCATCAAAATAAGTGGCCATTACTTCATTAACCAAGGGGAAATGTGATAGATCAGTTAAAAAGATATTTAGCTTTGCTATGTCAGCAAGTGAGCCACCAGCAGCATTAGCAACAGCGCTAAGATTATCAAATACACGTGAAATTTGTAACTGTATATTTCCTTCAATCAACTCCATAGTTTGAGGAACTAAGGGAATTTGACCGGAGAGATAGACAGTATTACCTGTCTGTACCGCTTGTGAATAGGTACCAATTGCCTGTGGTGCATCTGTTGTCGTAATAATTTTGCGGCTCATTGAATTACTCCCAAATTTTATACAGTACAATGAATTAAGATAATGTATCTTAATTCAAGTCGTGGTTTACGTGTAGGGGACAAATTTAGCGTCGACTGATATTTGATATATGTTTCAGTACCCGGATACTACGCATGACATTGGCAAGATGCTGCCGATCATGGACTTCAATAATAAATTCTAATTTTGTATAGCGGTCATCTTTATCTTTTATATCAACATTAATAATATTTGCTTCTTGATCTGCAATAGTGGCGGCTACGGTCGCGAGCACACCGCGTTGATTTATGGCGTTCATACGTATATACGTTGGAAATTCCCTATCAATTTGTTTTTCCCATTCAACACTAACCCATTTTTCGGGTTGGTTTTTAAATTCAGCAATGTTCTTGCAAGACTGGTGATGGATAACGATCCCTCTACCAGCAGAGGTAAATCCTGAAATAGGATCTCCGGGAATTGGATAACAGCATTTTGGAAAAGTTATCACCATTCCTTCAGTACCTCGAATCACAAGCGGCACAGAAGATTTACTTTTATTCTTACCATTACCTGATTTAATGATTTTATCTGTGATTAATTCACGAGCGATCAATGTAGCGATGCGATTTCCTAGTCCAATTTCCTGCAATAAATCGTCTGCTTTATCTAATTTATAGTCAGCAAGTACCTTATTGATTTGTGTTACATCCAATGCATCAAAATTAGTTTTAGATGAATCCAGTTCTCTGTTTAGCAAACGTTTCCCAAGGGCGACAGCTTCATTTTGTTGTAGATTCTTTAAATAATGCCGGATACTGGATCGCGCTTTAGCAGTGACTACATAATTTAACCAGGCTGGATTAGGACAGGCACCAGGTGATTTAATAATCTCTACGGTTTGTCCTGTAATGAGTTGTGTGCTCAATGGTGCTAGTCGACGGTCGATACGTGCGCCAGTACAAGCATTTCCTAAATCAGTATGTATTGCATAAGCAAAATCAACGACTGTTGAACCGCGTGGCAACTCAATAATTTTTCCTTTAGGCGTGAAGGCATAAACCGCATCCGGGAAAAGATCAATCTTTACATTTTCCAGAAATTCTTGCGGATTACCTGCTGTTTGTTGCATTTCCATGATGCCGCGTAACCATTCACGTGCACGTTTATGTGTAGCGCTTCGGTCACCGCTTCCACTTGATTTGTATAACCAGTGTGCGGCAATGCCATTTTCTGCAACATCATTCATTTCCTGAGTTCTAATTTGTACCTCAATGGGTACGCCATAGGGTCCAAACAAAACAGTATGTAGTGACTGATAACCATTAGATTTAGGGATGGCAATATAGTCTTTAAATTTACCGGGAACAGGTTTATAGAGATTGTGTACAGTACCTACAACACGGTAGCAGGTATCAACAGTATCCACGTTGATACGAAAAGCATATACATCATAGACTTCATTAAAAGATAAACCATTCTCTTTCATTTTTTGGTAGATGCCATACAAATGTTTTTCTCTGCCAATAATTTGCACAGGAATTTTTTCTTGACGTAGCCGACGACGTAAAGCATTGCGTATTTTATTTATGACCTCCTTACGATGTCCCCGAGATTTTATTACTTGCTCTGTCAGAATACGGTGTCGCATCGGATATAAAGCAGAAAATCCCAGTTCTTCCAACTCTAGACGAATACTATTTAATCCTAACCGTTGGGCAATGGGCACATATATTTCGAGTGTCTCTCGTGCTATGCGTCGACGTTTATCAGGCCGCAATGCATCCAAGGTTCGCATGTTGTGAAGTCGATCAGCCAACTTAACCAGGATGACACGAATATCATTACTCATCGCCATTAACATCTTGCGGAAGTTATGTGCCTGAGCTTCGGCAAAGCTATCGAATGTGATAGGTGCTAATTTACTAACTCCATCAACCAGGTCAGCAACATTTTTGCCGAATTTTCTTTGAATTTCTTTTTTTACTGTTGGTGTGTCTTCAATAACATCATGCAGAAGTGCAGCGATCAATGTTTGGTCATCCATATACATATGGGCCAGTATCTGTGCCACTTCAAGCGGATGATAAATATAGGGCTCGCCACTTACCCGTTGTTGTCCTTCATGCGCCTTTTCACCAAAAGCATAAGCTTGCTGAATCTTTTCGATTTGTTCAGGTGTTAAATAAGTACGGATTTGTTTGATTAAATTATTTATCTGATGCATGACAAAACATATAGCTAATATCTAGTAGCATATTAGACTGATTTGCTAAGTGCTGTCATGGTGTTGTGTCAGGAATGACACAATCTTTTGATAATGCCCCATTATGAAATGGGGTGTTTTAGACTATTTCGGGATTGGAAATACGATGTCCTCTGCTACGTTGAATTCATCCAACGGGTCTACTTTCCCAATGGTGTCGACGTTTTCTGTTGTAATCAGCCCTTCAGCAATCTCCCTTAAGGCGATAACTGTTGGTTTATCATTATCTTCATCAACCAAAGGCTCCGCACCCATGGCAAGTTGTCTGGCCCTTTTTGTCGCCAATATGACCAGGTCATAGCGGCTATCCAAGTTTTCCAGGCAATCTTCAATCGTTAATCTAGCCATTTACTAACCTCATTTTATCTAATTTTAGGGGCAAATCTTGCGGGACCAGCGGTGGTATCCAGCAGGAAAGCTAATTCGGGCGCGTAGTCTACTGGACTTCAGCTCCTTGCGCCATAATTTGTTCTGCAAAAGCCCTATTATCGGGTGCCTGATAGGGGTTATTTTGCCTGATTGATTCAATGATCGTCCTGAGCCCTTCCAGGGCAGACTCCAAATCATCATTAACTACTAAATAATCAAACTCTCTATAATGGGATAACTCATTCAGTGCGCCCTGCATTCGTCGTTGAATGGTCTCTCCATCATCGTCTCCACGGCTGTTTAGGCGTTCTTCCAGTGCAGCATAGCTTGGTGGTAATATAAAAACACTGATGGATTCCGGTATTAATTTCCGAATATCCTGAGCACCTTGCCAGTCTATCTCCAGGATAATATCGATATTTTGTTTAAGTTTTTCTTCAACCCATTGTTTTGATGTACCGTAGTTGTAGTCATACACAGAGGCATGCTCCAGAAATTTATTTTGTGCAACCATATCAGCAAAAGTGGTTTCATCAATAAAGTGATAATCCTTGTCATCAATTTCTCCCAGTCGTTTCGGGCGTGTAGTATGCGAAATTGAAACCAACAAATTCGGTATCTGTTCGCAGATTTTCTTGACCAGTGTCGTTTTCCCTGCACCGGAAGGCGCTGCGATAATAAATAATGAACCAGACTTTGATGATGTCTGTTCGGTATCCTTTTTATTCATAAAATATAGTTATTCAATATTCTGAACTTGTTCACGCATTTGCTCGATTAATACTTTTAAATCAACTGAAGCATTGCTTGATTCTATGTGTACAGTTTTGGAACCTAATGTATTTGCTTCACGATTTAATTCTTGCATTAGAAAATCCAGTCGACGACCGATTGGTTCAGAGCTCTCCAACACACGTTTTACTTCATTAATGTGAGTTTCCAAACGCCCCAGTTCTTCATCAACATCATGCTTCTGAATAAGCAATAATAATTCTTGTTCCAATCTTTCATTGTCGATTTCTATACTGAGTTCTTGTGCTTTGCTTAATAAACGTTCACGCAAGCCATTTATTATCGCTGGTAATTTTTTATACAGATCTTTAATAATTATGCTAGCTGAAGCACAGCGTTCCAAAATAATCGATTTTAGTTTTTCACCTTCACGTTGTCGTGTTTCAATTAATATATCTAATGTCACATCAAGTTGCTTTAACAAGGGTCCTCCAACCGTTTCTGGATCAGGTGTTTCCCGATTTATTACACCAGGCCAGCGTAATATATCTACCGGATTTATATTATCAGCATTCTTTAATTCACTTTGCACTGTTTCAGCTGATTTAATTAAAGCTGTCATTAATTCTTTATTTAATGAAAGTTCTTTATTCGTAGTATCAATAGGTTCAAAACGTAAAGTACAGTCAATCTTGCCGCGTTTTATTCGATTTGAAATATGTTTACGAATCGTTGCTTCTAACATACGAAAATCTTCTGGTAGGCGCATACTCATTTCCAAATAACGGTGATTAACAGAACGAATTTCCCATAATATGTGGCCTATTTCTTCTGTCTCTTCCGTTCGTCCGAATGCTGTCATGCTGGCTGTCATGTGTGTCCCTCTCTCATTAGTTATTTTTGTAATATATTAAAAATGACATTCGTGCCAAGAAAGGTTAATACTAACGCGTCATCGAGATGAGGCAAAGTTCAGGTATAATCGAACGTTTTTTCCAAGGAGAATATTATGCGACCGAGCGGGCGAGCACCGGATGAGTTACGTGAAATCAAAATAACCAGAAATTACACATGCCATGCTGAAGGCTCAGTATTAGTCGAATTTGGTAATACCAAGGTCATTTGTACGGCCAGTGTTGATGAAAGCGTGCCGAGTTTTCTCAGGGGTAAGGAGCAGGGTTGGCTGACGGCTGAATATGGCATGTTACCGCGTTCGACCGGGCAACGCATGCGTCGTGAAGCTGCCCAGATCAAGCAAAGTGGTCGCACAATGGAAATACAACGTTTGATCGGTCGTGCACTACGCGCTGTGGTTGATATGACCTTATTAGGCGAACGTACCATCGTGATAGATTGTGATGTCATACAAGCCGATGGTGGGACGCGTACCGCCTCCATAACAGGGGGGTTTGTTGCCTTATCTGATGCTATCAAAAAACTACAAGCCAATGGATTACTTAATGACAACCCGATTCAGACTAAGGTTGCTTCAATCTCTGTTGGTATTTATGAAGGGACACCTGTTCTCGATCTGGACTATGCTGAAGATTCAAATGCTGAGACTGATATGAATGTGGTGATGAATGACGCCGGTGAATTTATTGAGGTGCAGGGGACAGCAGAAGGTCATCCTTTCAGCCATGATGAACTTAACCAGATGCTGGACCTTGCGCGCATAGGCATAACTGAATTATTTAAGCACCAAGACTAGATACAGGAATAATCATTGGCTAAGCAGCACCAAATTGTTCTCGCCAGTAGTAATCAGGGAAAGTTAAGGGAAATAAATGAAATACTGGCAGATTCAGATATTGAGATCATTCCTCAATCTGAATTTAATGTATCCGATGTAGAAGAAACCGGACGCAGCTTTGTCGAGAATGCACTGATAAAAGCACGTCATGCGAGTGCTCAATCTGGCTTACCGGCCATTGCTGATGATTCCGGATTTGCTATTGATGCTTTGCAGGGGAGGCCGGGGATCTATTCTGCGCGATATGCAGGTGAAGGAGCGAGTGATGAAGAAAACCTCTGGAAGTTAATAAAGGAAATTGAAGCATTACCTGAAAATGATCGGATAGCACGTTTTATTTGTTTAGTGGTTTATTTGCGTCACACAGATGATCCAACGCCTGTGATTGCACAAGGGGAGTGGCAAGGCATAGCGATTACAGAACCCAGGGGTGAAAATGGCTTTGGTTATGATCCCATGTTTTACCTGCCTGAATCTCAATGCACATCGGCTGAATTAACTTCTGAAACCAAAAATAAATTAAGCCATCGAGGACAGGCGTTAAGGGCATTAGTAGAAAAACTTAAGCTAATTATTTAGCTATCTCGATGCTGAATATTAAAACTAATCCGCCACTGTCCTTATACATTCATTTACCCTGGTGTGTAAAAAAATGTCCGTATTGTGATTTCAACTCACATGAAGTTAAAAATAATAATTTTCAGGAACAGGAATACGTCAAAGCTTTAATAAAGGATTTAGAATTTGAACTGCCACGTATATGGGGGCGTAGCATTATCAGTGTGTTTATTGGTGGCGGCACCCCCAGTTTGTTTTCCGCCAATGCCATGGACACATTACTCGCAGCTTTACGAGCACGACTCACATTGCATCCGGAACTGGAGATGACACTGGAGGCCAACCCGGGGAC
>CAZCXC010000061.1:0-7663 GCA_964502505.1 uncultured Enterobacteriaceae bacterium | reverse complement strand
GTGTACACACAATAATCAATAAACAGCCAGAGCCTGAGCCGGTAATCGAGGCACCAGTGGTACCTGATGTGGCTCCAACACCACAGGTTGTTGAACCACCACCACCTGTAATTATTGAAGTCCCAGTCCAGGCAACATCCGCTATGACTGAGGAAGAAGAAATGCGATCAACGATTATCTTGGTTGCACTTTTTGTTTTAATCATTGCTGTCATTGTTATGGTGTTGATGTTGATCAAGGGAGCTAGAGGAAGAGGTGCAAAGGAAGAAGTTGTACAGGATGCATATCTGAACGATATAAATGGATATACATCAAAAAATTCGTACAAGCTTGGTAATAGGCCAACTATGTTAGGGCGTGTAGCTGGCAAGGATACAGATCATCTTGATTACATTGTTATCCCTGAAACAACTATCGGTAGACGTCATTCACTGATTGAATATAAGGATTTTGCTTTTTGGATTGTCGATCAAGGAAGTATTAATGGGACGTTTGTAAATGATCAACAAGTAACGAGTGAAACACGTCTAAAGCATGGTGATAAGATACGGTTGCATCGATGTGAATTTGAATTTGCTATGCCTGATGATGCAGATGCAGGCATGACAGTGATTTCCAATACTGTGATCGCGAACCAACCTGCACGTAGCACAGTAGATGCAACTATTGCTCGCGGATCATCAGGTATTCAAGTTGATGAGGAGCCCTTGGATGAGCCTGATTTTGATATAACAGGCTCTTTCGATGATGAAGACGACAGCGAGTCACCTACGGAAATTAAAGGGGGAACAGATGGCGGGGGCGATGAAACCATTATGCTTGATGATGATAGTGCCCTTGATCTAGATGATGATGCAACTATCAGACCTGAAGATTTAAATGATGATACTTAAAAACCCTCAGTATTAAAGTGCTCATTATTTAAGTTGCATATTGATTGCCAATTATTAGGCAACTCTAATCATACTTTCGTTTCTATCCAATCTGACTATGCTCATCTAAACGACGTAATAATCAAATTTATTTCCTATGAGTAATCGCTTTAAATTATTACATCTACTGGCTGATGGGGAATTTCATTCGGGTGTAGAATTGGGCTCCAAATTATCTATTAGCCGGTCTGCAGTATGGAAACTGATTCATTCACTAAAAAAATATGATCTAGATATATTTTCAGTAAAAGGCAAAGGCTATCGCTTATCAGTAGCAATTGAGTTTCTCGACCAAGATAAACTTTTTGCCATGATCCAACCGGATATGTTGAAACACTTAACTCTCTTAGAAGTATTCGAAGAACTAACATCGACTAATCAATATCTTTTAGATAGATTAATAACAGAAAAAATTTGCGGAGTTGTAGTGCTCAGCGAATATCAATCAGCAGGTCGAGGTCGTAGAGGAAGCAAATGGTATTCACCTTTTGGTGCAGGTATTAATTTGTCAATAGGTTGGCATTTTGATCAACCTGTCGAATCATTGACGCAACTGTCAATGACTGCAGGTGTCGCGGTCATTCGTACTTTGAGTGCATTCGGTATAGATGGGATAGGTCTGAAATGGCCTAATGATATTTTTTTTCAAGGTAAGAAATTAGGTGGAATATTGATTGAAATGCGTGGTGAATCTGCTGGTCCCTGTGACGTAGTGATAGGGATTGGCATGAATGTTGTGTTTCCTGATAACGCAGTCACTGGTATTGAGCAGGCATGGACTGATGTGGCAAGCATCAAGTATCCATTACCTTCGCGTAACGCTTTGACGGCAAGATTAATTTCTGAATTAGTAAATTTATTAGAGGAATACAAGCAACAGACTGTTCAGGAAATCCTGAATGAATGGAGGCAATATGATTGCATAAACGGTAACGTAGTTACTTTATTATTGCCAAATCAGTCCGTCACGGGTCGTGTGATTGGTATTGATGATCATGGTGCCTTGCTATTGTCTGTAAACAATGAAATTAAACAATATACCGCTGGTGAGATTAGTATGAGGCTCCATTCATGATCTTATTTGCAGATATCGGAAATAGTGCTATCAAATGGGCAACTTCTGTGGATTTGCCAAACATGAATGATCCGGACGCAGAATATTATGTACGATCACAGTTTTCAAATGTGCTGGAATCGAGATGGCATAATATGGTTGCCCCACAACATCTTATGGTATCCAATGTAGCAGGAAAGGAGATAGAAGAATCTCTAACGCATTGGAGTAGAAATCATTGGCAAGTCAAACCTGAGTTTGTGTATGTAGAAGATGATACTTGTGAAGTAAAACTTGCTTATCAAGATATAAGTCAATTTGGTGTTGATAGATGGTTAGCTGTAATTGCCGCTTGGAAAAAAATGGGAAATGCACTGTGTATTGTTGATTGTGGTACATCCATAACAATAGATGGGGTATCGGACACAGGTTGTCACTTAGGCGGCATGATTTTGCCGGGGATACATTTGATGCAACAATCATTAGTTGAGCATACACAGGGTATATCAGGAATTGAAAATATCCAGGGTAAATCAGAATTAGCCGATAACACTCAACAGGGGGTAGCTTCTGGATCGACCATGGCGGTAGTCAGTTTGGTAGATCGATTGGTAAATGACATGCAAGCTGAATTTGGCAATAAAGTATCCTGCATTATCACCGGTGGGGGAGCGCAGCAAGTACTACAATTATTAGAATTGGATTTTGAGTTTGATCCCGATTTGGTTTTGCAGGGCCTGGCATGGGTGGCTAAAGAAAGATTATGAAATGGTTATTTATATTATTGTTATTACTGAATGTGATTTATTTCGGCTGGGAATTGGATCGGCAAACGCGTATCGAAGTCAAAAACTCAACGGCACCATTTATTATTCCAAATAATGTCAAGCAACTGGTGTTTTTAAGAGAACTGGAATCACCTCCAGAGTTAAGAAACCAACCAATTCTAAACGATGAAAGTGACGCAGGTGATATTGATGTAAACAGTTTAACGGATCAATCTGGTAGCAATGATCAACTGACAGACAACGTGATGATTGAAGGAAAATTCAGTGGTAACTTGGTCAGTAATCTACCTGATATTAGCGCAAAAAGGATATCGCAGGATGAGGAATCGGCAGAAGCTCTATGTTTTTCCTATGGACCGTTCCCTGCAAATGAACAAGCTAAAAACCTAAAGCAATGGTTTGAACAAAAAGAAATCCTGGTTAATCAACGAACAGACAACGAACATGCAAAGCAACTTTTCTGGATTTATCTCGCGCCTCAGAAGTCAAGAGAAAATGCAATTGCAGCAATCGAGGATTTAAAAAGTAAAGGTATTAAGGACTATCGTTTGATTAGTAGTGGCGATCTGCGTAATGCGATTTCACTCGGGTTGTTTTCTACCCAGGTAATAGTTAATAAGAGGTTGAACGAGCTAAAAAGCAAGGGATACCAACCTATTGTCGTGCCGTATCACAATACCAAGGTGATTTACTGGGTAGACGTGAAACTGATGGGTCAGCAAAATTTGTTGAATGACCTGTTTACTGAATATCCATCAAGGTTTAATTCAATCCCCATGAATTGTAGTGAAATTGCGCTGCTTTGAGTTACCCCCTAAAATACGGCGCCAGCCAGATGTTCGGCGCGACTGATTGTGGATAATTCATTATACTGAGGTCCAACGCCCTGATAGTTAAATGGTATAACCGATGATTTGTAATCATCTATTGGGGGTTCGATTCCCTCTCGGGGCTCCATCATAATGGCTACACAGAAGAGGGATCATAAATTAAACTAAGGGCTGGATATGTATGAGACTCAATATATCAAAAAATATCATTTCAATCTTTGTTCTGGTATTAGTTCTGCAGCCAGTATTTGCTAATATAGAACTTGAAAAAGCCCAAGCCTTAATTTCCAAGGGTAAACTGCAAGAGGCACTGACTACTACCGATAATTATCTCGCCCAGGATAATAAAAATGTTCAAGCGCTTTTTATCAAAGGCCTTATATTGACAAAAATGAATCATTTTGATAAGGCAGAAAAAATATTTTTAGGGCTAACTAAAGAACACCCACGTTTGCCGGAGCCATATAATAATTTAGCAGTTATCTACGCTGCCCAAGGAGAATACGAAAAAGCAAAAATGGTTTTACTGGAAGCAATAAGTACACATCCAAGTTATGCCACAGCTCATGAAAATATAGGCGATATCTATGCCAAAATGGCTAGCCAAGCTTATAATAAAGCCTTACAACTTGATGAAGGTAATCAGACAGCAAGAGAAAAATTATCTTTAATTGGCGAATTATTCTCAGCGCCCATCTCGGTAACTACGCAACAGGAAGAAGTAAAACCTAAAGAGCAAGTTATTGCTAAGGCAAAAGAAAAAACTGCTGGGTACAAGCCAGTAAAAGAAGAACGAACACCAGCTGCAGTACCTAAGCAAGTTGTTGTGCAAGAAGAGAAAATAGATGAGAATGAAGTACGGAAAAATGAAGCGCTCAAGATAGATATTCTCAAGGCAGTAAACGACTGGGCTGATGCTTGGTCTGGACAGGAGGTTAATAACTATCTCGGCTTTTATTCAAATGATTTTATGCCACCCAACGATCTGGACAGAACCAGTTGGGAGGAGTTACGAGCTAATCGATTGAATAGTCCAAATTTTATTAGTGTTGATGTGATTAAACCAACAGTGACATCACATGGAAATGATCATGCTAGTGTTAGGTTTTTGCAAAGTTATCAGTCGGATACGTATAGCGATCAAATCAAAAAGACATTATTGATGAAAAATGTCAATGGACGCTGGTTGATTATAGAAGAGCGGTACAGGTAAGGCCATGCTAAACAAATCTATTGAACTATTAACGTTATTTTTACTGAGTTCCTGTTTTTCTTTAACTTATGCTAGAGATCTGGCGTCACAAGCCACCTCGATAAATAATATTGATCACCAATATGAAACTATTTTGGTCAACGCCTTAAGTAAGATTAAAGATAATGAGATCGATAATGCGCTGACTGATTTAGAACATCTTGTAAAAATTAATCCTGATTTTAAATTAGCGCAGCTGATCTACGCTGATCTCTTACTTGCACAAGCAAGACCGATTACGGATTTTGGTAATTATTCTGCCACACCCTATGAGAATATTGCAGCATTGCGCGATGAAGCGCGTGCGCGTTGGAAACATCACTTATCTCCACATACGGGAAATAAAATCCCGGCATCACTCATTCAGATAAGTGAACAACAGAAATATATTGTTGTTGTTGATTTGAATGCATCTCGTCTTTATCTGTTTCAAAATCAAGAAGGTGTACCATATTTAATAAATGATTTTTATGTCACCATAGGTAAAAACGGCACAGGTAAATTTGAGGAGGGTGATCAAAAGACGCCAACAGGCGTGTATTTTGTTACTGGATTTATCGAACCTGAAGAATTACCTGACTTATATGGTGATGGCGCGTTTCCGATCAATTACCCCAATGCATGGGATGTACGTCATAATCGTACAGGTTACGGTATATGGATACACGGAACGCCGAGTAATACGTACAGCAGGCCACCACGTGATAGTAATGGCTGTCTCATACTAAGTAACCAGGACTTAAATGCATTAGCACCTTATCTAGAGTCAAATGTTGTACCTGTTATCCTGACCCAGGAAATAAACTGGATAGCAATGTCCACATGGAAGGAAAGGCACACGGTTTATATGCAGTTGATAGAACAATGGCGCAAGGATTGGGAAAGCCGTGATGCTGATCTGTATCTGCGTCATTATGCGAAAGACTATTTCGGTTTAGGTAAGGACTATGCCAGTTGGGTAGAGTACAAGCGACAGGTTAATCCATCAAAACGTTTTATCAAAGTTACTATTTCTGATTCCAGTATGTTTTTGTACCCAGGTGTTCCGGGATTGTTAGTGGTAACTTTTGAACAGGACTACAAGAGCGATAACTTTCAAAAGCGTTATATTAAAAGGCAGTATTGGCGCAAGGGAAAAAATGGTCAGTGGAAGATCATTTATGAAGGATCAGTCTCCTGATCCTGAGCAATAGTGATTTCTTTTACGGGTATATTCTGAGTTAACCAACTGATTAAATCACGCCAGATATGAGAAATTTCTCTCGGCTTAGGCATTATACCTGCGTAAGGGAGTTCGATAGTTACAACGGGTATTTCTTGCAGTACCCCAGCATACCGCCCTAAGGAACCCGGATAAGTTCCTAAAAGATTTAAATATAGGCGACCGAGTTTGTAGGGTCCGTTTTTAGGACCGTCATAATCAACAATACCGTGTGGTGCATGGATAGTGACAATAACATCAGGTTTAAATTTTTCAATTTCTTCTACCAGCCAACGCGTTTCTGGTTCACTAAGTGCATTTGTACCAGGATAACGACGAGGATTTCGCCTTGTTTTCTCAACCCAATAATGATCGGTTTCTTCTTCCCAATTTGGTGTCGGAAAATTCCTGTTTAGGTCAACGCCATTTGCATTTACTCGGGATGATTTTTTTTGTAACAAACCATCCGGATTAAGCAATGGTACAATACGCCAGTGGAAAAGTCCTGAATGATGTTGATCAAGGATATTCATCCATTTGAATACGATAGTGACTGAGGAATATTCATCACCATGGATACCACCAAAAAGCAAGACGCGACCAAGCGGTTTGCGTGTTTCCAGTGGAGGATATTCCTTTATTAATATTGGTGCATTATTAACAGAATCTCCGTCCGACAGTTTTAAATTTTTATTCAGGCACTCTTCATGACCAACACTTGCTAGTTTACTTGATATACGATTACATTCGTTAATAATTGCATCGTCCGTCTCAGCTGCAAGCTTGAGAGGCAATACGAATAAAAAAACAAGTAATCTTATGGAATACATTTTTTAATTAAATTTATAATGACAAAAAATACCGACAAATATAGTTGCTCCAAACCAGTTATTATTTACAAAAGCCCTGAAACATTTTTCGGGTATTCTATCTTTGATTAGGAATTGTTGATAGAGAGAAAATGTAGCTGCAGCAGCTATTCCAGCATAATAATATTGACTCATGTCTATTTGCTGGCCAATTATTATTAGGGCAAGCAACACCAATAGTTGTATGACTCCTATAATGAAGCGATCAGCATCATCAAACAGAATCGCAGTTGAACGTACGCCAATACGAATATCATCTTCCCGGTCGACCATGGCATACATTGTGTCATATGCCACTGCCCATAACACTGTGGCTAATAGTAGCAGCCATGAAATGACAGGCACTGAATTTGTCTGAGCAGCAAATGCCATAGGTATTGACCATGCAAAGGCGAGTCCAAGAAAGAATTGCGGTAAATAGGTTATACGTTTCATGAATGGATAAATTATGGCTAATACAACTGCAACAGATGATAATAACAATGTAAGAGTGTTCAGAAATAATACTAAAACAAAAGCAGTCAAGATTAAAAGTACAGCCACATCTAATGCTTCTCTTGGTGTTACTGTTCCACACGCAATGGGTCTTTCCAGGGTACGCGTAACTTGTTTATCAATATGACGGTCTACAAAATCATTAATGGCACATCCCGCGGAACGCAATAATATAACCCCAAGGATAAATATTATAAGTATTATCATATCCGGCTTTCCTTCAGCCGCTATCCATAACGCCC
>CAZCXC010000060.1:0-9704 GCA_964502505.1 uncultured Enterobacteriaceae bacterium | reverse complement strand
AGTGATGAATATACCCGATGATATGTCGATCATGCTGGGCAATGGTTCGGATGAGTTAATACTCATTATTGCCTTAGCTATGGCGCAAGCTGGGAGGGTATTTCTTGCACCAGAACCTAGCTTCGTAATGTATGAAGTAATCACAGCAACGACAGGTGTTGAGTATAAATGTGTTCCTCTTAATGCTAACGATTTTTCCCTGGACAGTGATGCGATGTTAGCAGCAATAAAGAAATTTCAACCGGCAGTTATATTTCTTGCTTTTCCAAATAACCCAACGGGTAATTTGTTTGATGAGAGAACAATTGTTGAAGTAATAAAACATTCACCCGGATTGGTTGTTTTGGATGAGGCGTATAATATTTTTTCAAGAAAAAGTTTCATAAACAGGCTAAATGAATTTGATAATTGTGTACTAATGCGAACATTTTCCAAATCAGGACTAGCAGGTCTGCGGTTGGGTTATTTAATAGGATCTAAGGAATGGATAAGTGAGCTAGAAAAAATACGATTACCTTATAATATTAATTCACTCTCGCAAAGGACAGCAGAATTTATTTTAGAAAATAATAATATCCTTAATGAGCAGGCAATAAAAATTTGCAAGGAAAGGGAAAAATTATTTTCAAAATTATCAGCGATTGATAGTTTAAATGTTTGGCCAAGCGAAGCTAATTTTATTCTATTCAAAGTACTTGCAAGAGAAGCAGATAAAATTTTTGAAAATCTGAAACAACAAGGACTATTGATAAAAAATTTAAATAGTCACCATCCTATGTTGTCACAATGTTTGCGTGTCACCATTGGGACGGAAGATGAGAATGTCGCTTTTATTAAGGCATTAAAAAATAGTTTGCAGCTTACCGACTAAAGGAGGGTCTTTCCGCCACTTCTGCTTGCAACGTAATTTGTTCCCAACCACGCATAATATGTAAATTTATTGCTGATCCTGGCGCCAGTCTGGAAATCATTTGAATAGCTTGTAGCGGACCATTAACTGATTGCCCCCCTACGGTAATGATAATGTCACCAGGTATAATACCTGCCTTATCAGCGGGCCCGTTGTTAAGTACTGCAGCTACAAGTACACCCCCAGATTTCAGATCTAATTCACGGATAGTATTAGGTGATAACATTTGGGCTTCAATACCTAACCAACCTCTCACTACCCGGCCATCCTTAATCAGTTGTTGCATGACGTCTATGGCAAGATTGATTGGTGTTGCCAGACCGATACCTTGAGAGCCTCCCGTATTGGAAATAATTGCCGTATTAATTCCAATCAGTTGACCGTTAACATTGATGAGAGCGCCACCTGAATTTCCGGGATTAATGTCAGCATCCGTCTGAATAAAGTCTTCAAAGGTTGTAATACCCATGCGTTTACGACCCTTGGCGCTAACAATGCCTTGGGTTACGGTCTGACCAAAATCGAATGGATTGCCAATAGCCAAGACAATATCACCGACCTGTAAAAGATCAGAATCACCCATAGCGATTGAGTAAAGATCCTCTATTTCAACGTGCAATACAGCTAAATCAGTATCATTATCAATACCAATGACTTTTGCTATAGCTTGGCGTCCATCATATAAGGTGACTAGAATCTCATCTTTTTCTTGAATCACATGTGCATTGGTAAGGATATATCCCTGTGAATTTATGATGACGCCGGACCCCAAATTGCTGTCTCGACGTTTATTTGGTGATGGTTCTGCTCGACCGAAAAACCGCTGAAATATCGGATCCTGAAACAGTGGATTTATACGTTGTTGAAATACTTTACTGGCATAGATATTTACAACCGCAGGTGCAGCTACTTCCACTGCATCTTTATAAGATAACCGGTTTACATTAAAGCTGTTATTGTTATATTCCATCAATTCCGGTTGAATAGTGATAATAACAAATGCAGCAGCCAGACCAACCAGGATCGATTTGAATATAAAGCTTAGGGATTGTTTGATTTGCATTATTTTTTTATTTAATTTGCTGGTAAATTTTAGTTTGGTAAGTCGTGGCTATGTGCATTAAGGCTTGACAGACCATGATATACTACAAATCCGTATGAGTAGAAATGCGGTTTTCTGAGAAGGGGTTTTACCGAATTGGATAGCGAAAATCTAGGCTTAAGTCGACGTCGTTTCCTGACTACTGCTGCCACTGTTGTGGGTGGTGCCGGAGCAATAGCGACCACGTGGCCATTTATATCAACTATGAAACCAAGTGCCAGGACCAAAGCGATTGGTGGTCCCGTTGAAATTGATATTGGTGATATGAAGCCCGGCGAACTAAAAATTGAGAAATGGCAGGGCAAACCGGTCTGGATCTTGAGGCGAGGGAAGCAAGTGCTGGAGGATTTAGTCACTCTTGATGACACCGTACGTGATCCGGATTCTTTAGAAAACCAACAACCAGACTATGCCAGAAATGAATACCGTTCCCGGAAGGCAGAATATCTTGTCGTCGTCGGGTTATGCACGCATCTAGGTTGCTCGCCTACATATACTCCTACTGATAAGCAGCATAACTTGGGACCTGAATGGAAAGGCGGATTCTTTTGCCCTTGTCATGGTTCACGTTTTGATCTTGCTGGACGTGTCTTTAAGGCTGTACCTGCGCCTTCCAATTTAATTGTACCTCCATATCAGTTTTTAAGTGATACGCGCATACTGATTGGTGATGATTCAGTGGCAAGCTAATGGATAGTATCATGAAATTACTGACTGGCTTGTTAGGCTGGGTTGATGCGCGCTTTCCATTGACGAAATTATGGAATGAGCATCTAGCCGAATATTACGCCCCGAAAAATTTTAATTTTTGGTATTACTTTGGATCACTAGCCCTGTTTGTACTGGTAATCCAGATTGTTACCGGCATCTGGCTGACAATGAATTACAAACCATCTGCGGCGGAAGCCTTTGCTTCGGTTGAATATATTATGCGTGATGTTGAATGGGGCTGGTGGATCCGGTATATGCATTCGACAGGTGCTTCAGCATTTTTCATTGTTATCTATTTGCATATGTTTCGCGCCTTACTCTATGGTTCGTATAAAAAACCAAGAGAACTACTATGGCTTACCGGTATGTTTCTTTATTTCACGCTGATGGGTGAGGCTTTTTTTGGTTATTTATTACCATGGGGACAGATGTCTTACTGGGGTGCACAGGTCATTATTTCCTTATTCGGGGCTATCCCTATCGTTGGAGATGATTTAGCGTTATGGATAAGGGGCGACTATGTAGTGTCTGATGTGACATTAAACCGGTTTTATTCATTTCATGTAATTGCCATGCCGCTGGTTATTGTTGGCTTGGTCGGGATGCACATCATGGCATTACATGAAGTCGGATCGAATAATCCGGACGGCGTAGATATAAAAAAGATGAAAGATGAAAATGGCGTACCGCTGGATGGTATCCCGTTTCATCCATACTACACGGTCAAAGATATCGTTGGTGTAGTAGTATTCCTTATCCTGTTTGTACTTGTCGTTTTTTATAATCCGGAAATGGGTGGCTATTTTCTTGAACATGCAAATTTTATTCCGGCTGATCCTCTAAAAACACCGGAACACATTGCACCCGTATGGTATTTCACCCCGTTTTACGCCATCTTGCGAGCTGTTCCAAGCCAGTTAGGTGGAGTGATAGTGATGGGTCTTTCCACCTCATTTTTTATGTTTTTACCCTGGCTGGATAGAAGCCCAGTTAAGTCGATTCGGTATCGCGGCATTAAATACAGAGTTGCTCTCACTGCATTTACAATTAGTTTTCTTTCGTTAGGTTGGTTAGGGTTACAGGCAGCGACGCCTACATACACATTACTTTCTCGAATCTTTGCTGTAATTTATTTTTCATTTTTTATTTTTATGCCTTTCTATACGGCAACGGATAATGATAAACCTGTACCAGACAGGGTGACATAATTATGGCTCGCTTAATCATCATTATTTTTTTTATTTCGTTTTTATTCTCAACAAATGGAATAGCTGCGAGCAGTGCGCACGAAAGTTACCATATTAAAATAGATACTTCTGATATTAAATCATTGCAGCGTGGGGCACGACTCTTTGTCAATTTCTGTATGGGCTGTCATTCCGCTGCTTATATGAGATATAACCGTTTGGGAAATGATTTAGGCATTAATGAAGCCACATTGAGACAGAATTTTATGTTCGGTACTGATAAGCCGGGCAACACGATGATTACCTCGATGAGGAAAAATGATGCATTGAAATTTTTTGGTGTTGTGCCTCCTGATCTTTCAGTCATTGCGAGATCACGGGGCGCAGACTGGTTATATACATATTTTTTGACCAACTATAGTGATCCTACCAGACCATTTGGTGTTAATAACTTGCAATTTAAGGACTCGGCTATGCCACATGTACTGTGGGAACTGCAAGGAATACAAAAACCTGTTTATGAAACGGTTACCGAAGAGAATGGAACGACTATCGATAGGATTGTGAAGCTTGAATTAGACATACCAGGCAAGCAAAAACCTGAAGAATATAAAAAGACAGTTTATGACCTTGTTAATTATTTAGTCTATCTTGCAGAGCCTGCAAAATTGAAGCGTCAAAAAATCGGGGGATGGGTTATTATTTATTTGGTTATCTTTTTGATAATTGCATACTTACTTAAAAAAGAATATTGGAAAGACGTCCACTAGTTTTTTCAAAAGATAAATTTCAACATTTCATTAAATATAAGGAGGATTTATGGTTAGTGTAGCAAACAGACGATCAGTAATGGTGCTTTATTCTGATCCAGTTTCACCACTTGATCACTGCGCACGTATTGTTTTGGCTGAGAAAGATATTAATGTTGAAGTTAATTATATTAAAACTGGTGAGCGTCCAGTTGAATTGGCAGAGCTTAATCCATACAACTCAATATTAACCTTAATTGATCGCGAGCTTGTATTGTATGATGCGCAAATAATCATGGAATATCTTGATGAAAGATTTCCGCATCCTCCACTAATGCCAGTAGATCCAGTATCCAGGGCAAGTAATAAACAATTACGCTCACGGGTGATGAGGGATCTTTATAGTTTGATTGATAGCTTTACTGGTGATAATGATATTGCAATTGCTAATGCCCGTAAGTCACTACGAGATCACCTTACTTCGATAGCCCCAGTATTTGCTCAAAAATCATATTTTATGTCTGATGATTATTCGCTAGTTGATTGTTGCATGGCACCTATGTTGTGGCGATTGGATCAATATGGCATCAAATTACCTGGTGCAGCCAAACCTATGCAGCAATATGCCGAGCGCCTATTTGAAAGAGATGCTTTTCAAAGTAGTTTGTCTGAAGCTGAACGTGAAATTGGGGAACAATCCAGCTAATATATTTTTATATTTGACGATCTATGCCTGAGCGGAGCAAGCGAATGAAATCAAATCGCCCATATCTATTGCGTGCATTGTATGAATGGATACTTGACAATGATTTGACACCTCATCTATTGGTAGATGCAACCGCGAGCGAAAATGAAGTGCCTGAGCAATACGTTGAAGATAATAAAATAATATTAAATCTACATCCAGCTGCAGTAAAGGGTTTAGAACTTGCCAATGAGCGGATCAGTTTCAACGCTCGCTTTGGAGGCTGTTCTCATCATATTAGTGTAGAAACAGAATCAATATTAGCTATTTATGCGAAAGAAAATGGTATGGGGATGATCTTCCAGAAAGAAAAATTAATTACGGAAACTTCTGCAATTGAAGAGAAAAAAACTCAAATTCCTGATTTGCAGATCGTAAAATAAAATATAGAATTTATTATTTATTCTACATATTGGAATAACTTAACAACTTTTTGTACCCCGCCTGTTTGTCGAACGATCTCCGTCGTAAGGTCAGCTTCTGCACGAGTTGACAGTCCCATTAAGTATACAACTCCATTTTCTGTTACCACTTTTACACGTAATCCATTTGCATCTTTATCAGTTAGCAGTTTTGTCTTTACTTTTGCAGTAATCAAACTATCACTGCTGCGGCTTGATAAAGCACTGGGTGCAGCCAGAGATAATTCGTTATAGACATGTGAAACTTTAGGAATATTTTGAACAATATTAACGATTTTCTGAATAATTTCTTCAGTCGGTGCTTCGCCAGTGATGAGCACAACCAGGTTATAACTGGTCACATTGATATGCGCATTATCATTTATTTCTTTATCGTTAAAAAAAGCTTTAACTGCTTTTAATTCAATCGACTGATCCTCAATAAACGTGCCAGTAGTCCGGCGGTCATGTGCAACGGCGGCTCCTGTAGCACCTGTTGTAATGATTGCTGCTGCACAACCATGCAAAATTAAAGGTACTAAGATAAATATAAGAATTCTTATTTTACAGTATTGTTTACTCATCATGATTCTTGTCCTAATAGCTGTCGGTCAATGAGATCACAGATGGAATGTATGACCATAATATGTACTTCTTGGATTCGTGCAGTAGACCAGCTGGGTACACGAATTTCTACATCTTTATCTTGCATTAAATCTGCGATTTGTCCACCTTCTCTGCCCGTAAGGGAAACAACATGCATGTCTTTATCATGCGCGGCGTCTATGGCATGAATAATGTTATGTGATTCCCCGCTGGTACTTAAAGCAAGCAATACATCACCAGGCTGTCCTAACGCACGTATTTGTTTTGAAAAGATATCAGCATATTGATAGTCATTTGCAATTGATGTCAAAGTGGATGAATCGGTTGTAAGGGCTATAGCAGGAAGACCTGGACGTTCCATTTCATATCTATTCAGCATTTCAGCTGAAAAATGTTGTGCATCAGCGGCAGATCCTCCGTTACCGCAACTTAAAATTTTATGTTCTTCTAGTAAACACCCAGCCATTAGTTGTGCTGCAGTAACGATTAAGGGCGCAAGTAATTCAACGGATTCAGTCTTAACCTGAATGCTTTCATTAAAATTATCTCTGACTCTTTGAACAGGATCCATACGGATATCAAATTACTCTTGGTTTTAAATTGTAATTTTGATTATGCCTGAAATGCATTTTTTATCCACTCGAGCTTCGGTGTGTTAATTTTTCCTGTAATGGCAACCACATCAAACCGAATATTCATTTTTGCAGCATTCAAATTACGTTGTTGATAATATTGACTTGTTGCTATTATTCGATCACATTTACGTGTGTCTATAGATTCAAGCGCACTGACAAAGTTATTATTAACTCGGTATTTTACCTCAATAAACACAATTATATTCTTGTCATGCATTATGATGTCAATCTCACCACATGGTGCATGTTAGTTACGAGTGATAAGCTTTAGCCCTCTTTTTTAGGTAATCAAGCGCTTTATCTTCAGCTAAACGACCATGCTTAAATGCTACAGAATTTTTAATCTTTGTTGTCAATTTACTGTACAGTATCAATTAACTGTGGTTCACCATCTACAAATTTTACCCATGTCAATTGTCTTTGTAATTTACCCGTAGAATCTAGCTTAATAAGTCCGGTCTGTCCTTCATAGGATGAGCTGGAGTTGCTTGCTAGTTTTCCAAGTTGAGGTATCAGGTGATATGCATCAATGCCAAAGGCATATAATCGTCTATAGATAGAGCCAGATTGATTCCTTAAATTGTTCAATGTGGTTTGTAGAGAAGAGTAGTTTCTTGAGGGGACAACTATCCAAGGCATATCTGCAAATATTAGATTATTCATATCGGCATCTGCATGTGAATTAATTATTCCTGTATATATGCTAGATATTGAATAAACACTGAGATTTTCAGCACGATAAAAACGTAATTGTGGCATCAACTGTCTACCAATAGTTGGTGTTGCGGCTATAAATATAAAGTCTGCATCCTGACGACGACGTGGTTCTGTGTGGAGTTTTCTATTAAGTTTAGATTTTAATAATTTTGATCGTTGATTGCTGATATCAATGTTAAGTATTTGTTCAATTGATGTTGAATATTCCTGTGTATCTGGACCAAGTCTTATGTGTTCCAGTGTTCTGCCGCCTAATTGATCCCATGCAGTTTGAAACGCACCATATATCCGTTCTCCCCAAGGTGTTGCTGGTGTAACAATGAGCGCATTCGCAAGGCCTTCAAACCATGCCCGTTCTGCCACTTGGCGTGCTTCATCTTCTGGCGCAAGCGCAAACTGTATAACTGATGGGTTATATGTTTGCACAGTTGTTGATTCAGTGTTTACGTCACCTTCATACTGGTTTAATAACATCGTTTTAACTGTAATGGCATTGTTCTCTATCAATGTCGCTACAGCTTCTTTTTCCAATGGGCCCACAATAAACTCTGCACCGTCGTTTACAGCAAGTTGATATGCCTCAAGAATATTCTGTGTGTTAGCATCATAAACTTTTACAATTGGTCTATCATTTTCCTGTTCATACCATGCTGCCATAAATCCTTCCTGAATCGCATTGGAAGCATCACGTAATGCTGAGTTTCTTGGCAATAATAAAGCCACTTGCCGGGGGGCTAGGTTCATTTGCTTGGAGAAAGTAATTAGATTTGGTATGACGCTATAGTGTGCAGGGTGTCCAGGGTAACGCTGGCTCCAAGTATCAATCGCCGCTTCAAGATTTATCGTATTGGCCAGTATTGTTTTATTAATGATGGCTAATTCCAACCAGCTTGCAATTATTTCTGGTGAGGATTCTCGGTAACTATTGAGAGATTCCACATCAAATTGTGAAACAGCTGCCCAAAGCAAATTATAGTTTTCATTCAGTTTTTCAGTAGACTCAAGATAATTGCCTAATAAAATACGCTCGTTTATAACCTCTAAATATTGTTTATTTTGTTCAAGTGCGAGTGCGCGAACTTCATGATATTTTGCTGTCAATTCGGGTATTGATTCTGGTGGTAATTCAGTAGCTAGCAGCTCAAGAGCTAAGTTTGGTTTATATTCTGATAATGCAATCCATGCATATAAAATATTTCTATGTGCCTTTTGTATCGAAGAAAAATTTTTCTCATTAAGGGTATTTAAAATATGCTTACCATGTTCGAAGTTATCACCGCTAATATATGTTTCTGCAGCTTTTAATCTATAGTGCACGCCCCTTCTTTTGTCCTGCTCGGCAAGTTGTAGATACTTTTCTGCTGCCTCTGCAAAATGGCCTGCTAGTATTAAATCGCGCGCTCCTTGCTCTTGATTAAGGGTAGCTTGGTCGGGTGATGGTTTGCTTATTGTTGGGCCACATCCATACAATAGTACCAATAGTGAAAATAGAATTAGTGTTAGACGCATCGTTATTTTATGTAAGATAGTCATAATTATGACTACAGTATCCAAGTGGGGTTTCATGTGTCAATTATTCCGGGTAGTTTATATATTGTCGCTACGCCTATTGGTAATATCGAAGATTTAAGCGCAAGAGCTATTAACGTTCTTGGCAGTGTAGATCTTATCTTAGCTGAAGACACTCGGCATAGTGGTCATTTGCTGCACAAGCTGGGCATTAGTACTTCTATGTTGGCCCATCATGAACACAACGAAAACAAGCAAGTAACTACTGTAATAAAACGTCTGAGTAAAGGCGAAACAGTTGCCCTTATTTCCGATGCGGGAACACCGCTGATCTCAGATCCTGGTTATCCTTTGGTCGTCGCAGCGCATGAAAAAGGTATACGTGTCATACCTTTGCCTGGACCTTCAGCTTTGATCTGTGCCTTGCCGGCC
>CAZCXC010000059.1:0-1980 GCA_964502505.1 uncultured Enterobacteriaceae bacterium | reverse complement strand
TAGCTTGTCATCTACTTTACCCTGCTTTTTCAGTTCAATCTGGGTTTCAAAAACATCGATTTCCTGTCCCAGTTGAGCAGGGAGGTAATCTTCTAATTGTTCTTTCCAACTAATCATCAGTGTCTCTCTTTGATTATCGACCAAATTCTAAAGATTGCAGAGAGTTACATTCACATCCAGGAGGCAACTCTAAAACCCGGTAAGATAACAATTAATACTCATTCAGAAAAATACTAAATTTTACTATATATAACACTTTGAAATTTACCAAGCTATCTTTGGAGAATTTTATCAACCTTCTCATCCGCTAATTTTCTTCCTACACCGGCTTGTAGACAACCATCAGTTCCTGTTGGGTCTTTGCCGGCACCGGGTCATAGTGGCTGAGCCCTCGATTTGAAACTCGCTGTTATAGTGAATGCCAACCATCGAAACACCTTGGACTCATTCCTGTTATTGTTTTAAACGGTGTTTTCCACATGATGCAATGTTTGACTATGGCAATAGATAAGGTTTTTGCGCCCTACAGGTGATGCATTTCAACATCCCACCAAACGGGTCAATGAACTCTGGCAAACCGAGAGCCTTATCATGAGTCATTGGATAACGTCACACCGGCTGATATGTACTTTGGCCGATACCAGGAAATCATGGACCGTAGAGCAATGATTAAACAGGAAACATTACAACAGCGTAGAAAATAAAATCTGGGAGTATATGTCTGTCGTTAAACAGGCGATATAATTGAAATGTCTCTCTTAACTTTTAAATCATTTTGTGCCAAATCTTTTGACGACTTACAATGCCTGTGGCTTCAAACTGGCGAACGATGGACAGGATACTCGCACATTGCAACATTACTTGGGTCATAAAAATATTCAGCACACGGTGTAATATACGGAAATAGCTGCGAACCGGTTTAATGAATTTTGGAAAGACTAAATTAAGGAGAGAAAAAATATGAACACAATTACCAAAAATATATGGGATGCATTTTAAATGACTGTTCAATTACATAGTTCTCTACGTCTTCATCCTAAATGGAAAATAGTAGAAGATCATGCGAATAAACTTTTAGTGGAATATGGATTTACAGAATACGATGTGTTTATACGTGCAAACTCAATATCTTCATCTGAACAAGATAAATTATTGGATTCCACGTGTACAGCTTACTTCGATGAGGAGGGACGATTCCTTGAATTAGTATTTGGTGTAGATATAACAACCGAAAACTTTGATTTCTATGATTGCGACCCAGAAACATTCGCAGAATTTCAAATTATTGATACATTATCCCAATACATCAAAAATATAAAATTCCCTGGTCCGGAAGAACAACGAAAACGCTTCAGAGTCATTGATGGAGAGAAGAAGGATTAATTGCATTGACTCAGGCTTGATCTGACAAACAGTATCCGATAATCACTACTCGATACCTCGATGAACGGCACTGATAGGCCTGATAGAGTCAGAAAATGGTTGATCTTAACTGCTAGCGAATTACCGGAATCGACACATTATAAATACTCCGTCTCGCTTTTCATGATACTAACCGCAGCTGGTATATTCTGTTGAAAAACTCGGGAATATGAAGGTATTTAATTTCTGCCAAAATCATTAACTTCAAAAGTGCCATCTAAATATTATGCGTAGCCGCACCAGAGGATCCAGATCGAGATTTCAAGTATTAGGTACCCCCTCATATATAATAGAATTTAAATCGCTTAAACGACTATAGCTTTATTATCCTCATAAGAAACGGAGTTTTTCAACAGAATAGGTCGCAAGTTGCCTGTCATTACTTACATCTGACCGACTGCTTTCAGTATTAACCAGTCGCTTACTAGAATCTGATGAATGTCCGCTTTTGGCCGATAGCGGACACTCAAACGGTTATCAGAAAATGCATTGTTATACCACTACGAGTACATGAGAAAAGAATGCTTATTGATAGACCAGAAAGGGGTGTGGCAAAGG
>CAZCXC010000058.1:0-4799 GCA_964502505.1 uncultured Enterobacteriaceae bacterium | reverse complement strand
ATTGAAGACCCAACGGTAGAATGGAAAGAGAGTGAATCACCCTTCATTACGCTGGCTAACATTACCATCCCAGCACAAATATTCGATACCACCGAACAACAGATGTTTTGTGAAGATCTGTCATTTGCCCCCTGGCATGCTTTACCAGAACATCGTCCAATAGGACAATTCAATCGGATGAGGAGGGCAGTTTATCCAGCAAGTTCCGGGCATCGGCATGCACAGAACAATACAAATGTACCAACATCACTTGGCTGGTGCCGCGAGGGCGATATTGATTGCTAGTAGAGTGTTTCGGGATCACCAGTCGGTCTCCCCTGATCAGTCTCTTGTGCCTTGTCTTCATATGCGAATAGCATATAAATAAGAATACTATTTAAATAATATTTAATGTACTATTTATAATAAAAATCATTAAGTTATAATTGTTTTTTAATGCACTAAAAATAATATTTTTCTGGATATTTTATGGTAAATTTTGATCCTGATTGTACACTTTGCCCACGCCTTTCTTCACATCTTGCACAAATCCGTCAGGATTATCCAAGCTATCATGCACGACCTGTCGCTCCTTTTGGAGTATCTAAACCCAAATTACTTATCGTTGGTTTAGCGCCCGGCATGCATGGCGCCAATGCGACAGGACGTCCCTTTACAGGTGATCATGCCGGAATTATGCTCTATGACGCTTTATTTCGTTTTGGATTTGCTAATAAACCGGACTCCACTGCCATAAATGATGGATTAAAGCTGCATAATTGCAGAATAACCAACGCCGTTAAGTGTTTACCGCCTGAAAACAAGCCAAATGGACATGAAATTAATACGTGTAATCAATATTTGAGTGGTGAGTTAGAAAAACTTGGAAAGGGTCTTGTTATATTGGCCTTAGGCCACATAGCGCATAATGCAGTTCTGAAGGCATTGGGATTGAAACTAAAGGATAACCCCTTCATTCACGGGCATTTACATTCAATCAATAATGAAAAATGGCTACTCGATTCTTATCACTGTAGTCGATATAACACCCAGACACGCCGGTTAACAGCTGAGATGTTTGATCAAATTTTCTATAATATAGTTGAAATATTAAATATAACTATATGATATTAAATATTTTATGAGCGAGATAATTTTTGATGCTAAGGTGTTTCTCAAGACCCTGACAACGAAGCCGGGAATATACCGCATGTTGGACGAAAACGGATCGGTTATCTATGTGGGTAAGGCGAAAAACCTGAAAAAAAGGGTGGCCAGTTATTTCACCTCCAGCAGCAAGCAACAATCACCCAAGAACCAGGCCATGATCCGGCACATCAATAATATAGAAGTCACGGTGACCCACACAGAAAATGAGGCACTAATTCTAGAAAATAATCTGATTAAAGAATTACGGCCACGCTATAACATCTGGTTTCGTGATGATAAAAGCTATCCGTATCTTTATCTATCTTCAGATCATGAATTTCCCCGCTTAAGTTATCACCGTGGCGCAAGAAGAGGGAAAGGGCGTTATCTTGGTCCTTACCCAAGCGCTGGCGCTGTACGTAAGACACTTAATCTCGTACAGAAACTATTTCGTATCCGATCGTGTGATCAGAGTTTTTTTGCTAACCGCACACGACCTTGCCTGCAATACCAGATCAAGCGCTGTACTGCGCCCTGTGTGGGCTTAATTGATGAAGCTAGTTATCAGCAGGATGTTCATCACGCCATGATGTTCCTGGAAGGGAAAAACGAAGAAGTCATCAACTCTTTAATAGAACCTATGCAAAAAGCTTCTGAGAATTTGGACTATGAACGTGCTGCGCACTATCGCGACCAGATCAGTAATTTGCGTAAGGTTCAGGAACACCAATATATCAGCGCGAAGGAAGGGGATATCGATGTTATTGCTTGTAGTAAAGCAGGGGGGATTACGTGCGTCCTGATTTTTATGATACGTTCGGGTTTGAATATTGGTAGCAAGACCTTTTTCCCAAAACATTCACAAAACGTTGAGTGCTCTGACGTAATCGATGCTTTTTTGCCGCAATATTATCTTGGAGGCCAAATAAACAAGACCATCCCTAACGAGATTATCCTTAGCCATGATTTAGAAGATATCAATTTAATTGCAGGTGTTCTTGCTGAACAGCGTGGTAAAAAAGTAGTTCTGAAATATAATCCACGGGGGGATCGTGCCAAGTGGATTAAAATGGCAATCAATAATGCAGAGATTGCTTTACAACAGCGTCTTTCAAATTTGGAAAATCAGCGGTACAGAATGGAAGCTCTTCAAACAGCATTGAAATGTGAAGATCCAATTGAGCGAATTGAGTGTTTTGATATCAGTCACACTCAGGGTGAGGCTACAGTTGCATCCTGCGTTGTATTTGATGTTAATGGTCCAGTCTCATCTGATTACCGCAAATTTAATATTACTGATATTACGAAGGGAGATGATTACGCTGCCATGAAGCAGGTGATCACGCGGCGCTATACCCGCGTGCAGAAAGAAGAGGGTAAGTTACCGGATCTGATCCTGATTGATGGTGGTAAAGGGCAGGTTTCAATTGCTAGAGAGGTTACGGAAGAATTACAGTTACCTGGTATTTTAATGATAGGTATTGCCAAAGGACCGTCACGCAAACCCGGTATGGAATCGCTAATACTTGCCGGTGAAAATAAAACATTACAATTAGCAGCAAATTCGCCCGCGTTACATTTGATACAACAAATAAGGGATGAGGCCCATCGATTTGCAATTATTGGTCATCGTCAACGCAGGAAAAAGAATAGTAACCAGTCACCATTAGAAACAATTGCAGGTGTGGGGAACAAACGTCGGCAAAATTTAATTAAACACTTTGGTGGTATTCAAGGTGTTGTCAGGGCGGGAGTAGACGATCTTGCCATGGTGTCAGGAATCAATAAAAATTTGGCGCAAAAAATTTACGATACATTTCACGATAACGCATGAATATTCCTAATTCATTAACATTACTCAGGATTGTTATGATTCCTGTTTTCGTCGTGGTGTTTTATCTGCCTATCAAGTGGAACAATCAAATCGCATGTTTCATCTTTGTGCTGGCAGCCGTCACCGATATCCTGGATGGATACCTCGCAAGAAAGCTCAACCAGATATCATCGCTTGGCGCATTTCTGGATCCTGTTGCGGATAAATTAATGATAGCCGTGGTACTGGTGTTGTTGGTAGAGAAGGACCCCACTCCATATCTGGCTTTACCTGCTGCAGTGATTATTGGACGTGAAATTACTATATCGGCACTACGTGAGTGGATGGCCGAGATGGGTGCCAGAAGTAAAGTTGCCGTCTCGGGTTATGGGAAATTAAAAACCATCATGCAGATGGTGGCATTAGGTCTGCTTATCTATCATGACGATCTGTTTATTCTTCCTATCTACACACTTGGATATATCTGCCTGTATATCGCCGTTTTCCTGACACTCTGGTCTATGTTTCAGTACATCAGTGCAGCGTGGCCTAAATTAAAAGAATAAAAACAGCTAGATAGTGTATTAGCGATTGACAGTCAAAGGCACGAAGCTAAAATATGCCCTCCTTAAAATTAGACTGCGGGAATAGCTCAGTGGTAGAGCGTCACGTTGCCAACGTGAGGGTCGCGAGTTCGAATCTCGTTTCCCGCTCCAAACTCAAGGAAACCCCGGCTTTCCCCGGGGTTTTGTATTTTGAGTGAATAAAATTTATTGTTATGAAACTCTGGCTGAGTGGCAGAGTGGTTATGCAGCGGCCTGCAAAGCCGTGGACGTCGGTTCGATTCCGTCCTCAGCCTCCATTTTTTTGCCCGGGTGGTGGAATTGGTAGACACAAGGGACTTAAAATCCCTCGGAGGAAACTCCGTGACGGTTCGAGTCCGTCTCCGGGCACCACATCATCTATTTTTTTATTATTTTTTTTATAGTAAAGGAATATTGCTTTATTATTAATTTCCAAACAATCCTTTAAATGTATCTTTAATTGCCGTACCGGCATCTTTAACAGTATCAACAGCTTTTGTAGTAACCGATTTATCTTCTTCTTGTGTTGCAGACTTTTCAGCTGTGGTGGTGGTCGCTTTTTTCTTTGGTTTGATACCTAATGCTATAGCGCAAGGATCATCATCAGAAGTTTTAGGATCATCTGAACCTAGTCCCAGGATCGATAAGCCACCGCTAAAGACTCCCGTACCGGCAGAAACCGCTGCTTTAAAGGCCGCTTTGGTATCGGGTACTATTTTTGGATTCGCAAGCGTTCCACCCACTCTAACCAATTCTGCTAATTGACCTGCACTGATACCCATACCTTCTCTTGCTTGGGGATCAATCCCAATATCAAGTTTTTCTGTTTTGAGATCGATAACACCTGATCCAATGATACTCATTTTTGTAGTATTTATTGCAATGCCTTTATCCGATGTTGCAATACCATCTTTAATTTTTAAATTGATTACAGCACAATTTATTTCAGTGACACCGCTACTACCACTTTTATCAGAATAAATTGTGTTTTTTAAGGAAGAAAATACATCTGATTTGGCCGTATCAGTTGATGAGCTTTTGAATGTACCAGGACCCATTTTTACTAGTAATTTACCATTTGATCCGGCCATGATGGCTGCAACACTCTTTCCTTTACCTTTTAAATTAATATTTACATCGGTTTTTCCTTTTGTGAATTTATCTTTGAAATCCGGTAATTTAGAAGGTTGTAAATTCTTGATATCAATCTTAGTGTCTAATATTCCTGATTTACCACTACTGGCATCCAGGTTCATCTGCATAGTTAATGTGCC
>CAZCXC010000057.1:0-3576 GCA_964502505.1 uncultured Enterobacteriaceae bacterium | reverse complement strand
TTAATTTGTAGAGCTATCTGATTGTTCGTGTTGTTAGCTATCAGTGAACTCAGCGTGGTTAAATTGGCCCTTGTTATCAGTGCAGATAATCTTAGTGGTGGATTTGCGACCTCTGCTTTTATTGCATATTTATCTGGTTTGACCAACACAGCATACACAGCAACACAATATGCCTTGTTTAGTTCGCTTATGACACTGCCAGCAAAGATTATTGGTGGGTTTTCTGGGTTGGTAGTTGATGCATCGGGGTATCCCATATTCTTTTTGTATGCAGGATTACTTGGCTTGCCAGCCATAGCTTTAGTTCTTTTTTTACTAAAGCATAATGTATTGAATAATGAATCTGCAGTTGATGATACATCCTCAGTAAAAAATTAAAGTTTAAACGAGCTATTCTTACTGAAAGTAAAAGTTAATATTTATTAGTAAACCTGACAGTACTAATGTCGATACCGATTATACTTGGAATTATTGAAATGCCTGTTATGACCATATTTAGAGTGACTATTGCCATGGTGGTCTCTACGGTTGTAATGATGACCATATGGAATACGAGAATAGCCATGACCGTAGTAACTGTAGGGTGAATAGCCATAATAATGGGTTGTCGGACGATGGTAATAGCTATGACCATAGTACGATGAATGCAGGGAATGATGATGGCCATAACCGCCATAACCAATTTGAAACGAAAATATGCCTGCTTGTGAACTGGTAGAGATTAACAAGAGTGATACTCCAGTTAACAGACCTTTAATTAAACTTTGACGCGTTTTCATGGGTCACCCCCTAAAATTTTCATCGTTATTCATAATTGACTGACAAAAATTTAATAGGTTGTCGGGAAAAATTCCCGATGTTTGGATTAATTAAGAACTAGGTGCCTTGGTTAAAAGGCCGAAAGTTTTTTGATATTATTTAGCTGTAACAGTGGTGTGATTAATCAAAGTCTCTGACGACTCTAATACCGACGTGATCATATCCGGAGTCAGATTTCAGTTTGTCACGCTTCGTATTACGGATGGATTGAGGCGGGCTGATATATGAACCACCTCGAACAATTCTAATAGAACAATCACCACCCTCCCAAACTGAGTTATCTGAGGGCGCATTCTTATAGTTTTTATGCCAGCAATCTTTGACCCACTCAGCAACATTACCCGCAGTATCATAGATACCAAACGGGTTAGCTCCAAAATTACCTATTTTCGCGGGTTTACGTGGGTCAAGTCCTGAAGCGCAGCCGAAACAATGTGCTTTGCTAGGTTCTTCTTTGAAGCCCCACCAATAGGGTGTACCACTACCACCTGATGCAGCATATTCCCATTCAGATTCAGTGGGTAAACGATATTTTTTACCCGTTTGCTCAGAGAGCCATTTTACATAGTAATAAGCATCATCCCATGAAGTGAAGATTACCGGATGAATTTCCCTGTCCATATATAGATCATCAGGCAACCTACGACCTGTTGCCTTTGCAAATTTGTCATATTCAACAAAGGTAATTTCATATTTGCTAATAGCAAATTGCTTAATATTAACCTTATGTCTTGGTCGTTCATCTAGATTACCAGAAGAGCCAGGACTGCCCATTTCAAACGAGCCTGCCGGCAACGACACCATTGCAGGGCCATTGCCACCACTCTTGAGAGGGTCTTGAAATTCCTTTTTTGTTGAAGTAGTTTTAATTTCCTCTGCTTGTGGTTCAGCTTCTTTCGGCTTGCTCTTCTCAGTTTCTTTTATTGGTGCTGAAGATTTTGCAGCTTTAGTTGGTTCAGTCTCTGTTTTTTCTTTCTTTGTTTCCTCTTCTGCTTCAGCAATAACTACCGGTGTTTCTTCTTCCACAGGTTCAGCCACATCTTCCTCTACTTCTACTGCTTCGTCTTCTGCCTCAACTAATTGCTCTGGCTCTGGAATGGGAGTAGTTGTTTCCTTGCCAGAAAACATGAAGAAGCCTGCAATGCCAATGACGATAATGACACCCGCCGCTATACCGATAAAGAGACCTGTTTTACTTTTTTGGTCATCAGTTATTACAGGCGCTGGTGCTGGTTCAACATGCACCTCTGGTTGTACTTGTGCAGCTACCGGTTCTGGCTCAGGCTCAGGCTCAGGCTCAGGCTCAAGTTCAGGTTCAGGTTCAGGTTCAGGTACTGCTTCTTCGACTTGGCTTGCCTTTGCCGCTCCTGGTGTAGTTATATCACCATCATCATTTTCTTCTTCTACTTCCTCAGCCGCTGCACTTGCCTCAGCTGCAGCAGTTTCTGCCTCGACAATGTTTGCAACAATAATCGTCGTATTGTCCTGTTTTGGCATGGCCGCTTCTTCAACGGCGTTTAATAATGCATCTGTAGCCTCCTTTGGGCTGTCAGACCAGTCTGCATACTGGATCATTTTCCCAGAGCTAATCGTATCCATCCCATCACTGCAAATGAGGATTTTATCACCATGCTGTAACTTAAGAGGTTCTGGTGGACAATCAATTTCTGAGATATCTGCACCTGTCACGGCGCTCATTAACATATTTCTTGATAAACCTGGTTCTGCATCTACCGGTGTACCAGCTGCTGCCATCCGGTCTAAAAATCCACCATAGCTATGGTCCGCATTAATTTTGGTTAACTCACGATCGCGGAGTAAATAGATATGGCTATCACCGACACTGGCCCACCAGATATTGTCTTTTTCAAGTATAGTTGCCACCATAGTGCAACCCATGCCATCCAGTGCAGGTGTTTCCTTGACTGTTTCCGTTATTGCCGCATTAGCCTTCAGGACACTTTCATTCAAGACTTCTGAAAGCGAATCACTGGGATAGTTTGCAGTTAAATTCTTGTTGAATGCCTGTACAGCCATATTACTGGCAACGTTGCCTGCAGCATGTCCACCCATGCCGTCTGCGACGATGATTAAAGCACTGGGGTTGCCATCAGCATCCACTAGGTTGGTGATGAGGAATGCATCTTCCTGATAGTCGCGAGCCCCATCAATTTGAGCGCCAGCTAATTCGAAATGTAGGGCCATTATTTTTTTATTCCACTAGTTGTTTTCAATCGAAAATGACCTTGATTTTATGCGGCCTTTAACCCTTAGGTAATCCATACTGAGTAATCATATTGCCACATGCCTTTATGGTAGATATCCTACCAGTACTTCTATATTTTACAAATAAATTGTTGATTATGGTATAAAAAATCAATATTCAAATGGTGAAAACTACTGTGGATGGGCGTTCAAAATATAAATTTTTGAATATGTGCTAACTACATTTACCGATAGCTCCAGAAGCAATTGAAAAACCTGGAAAAATTATGGCTAAAAATTTATGGATGGATTAATCGGCAGGTATATTAAGCATTTCAATAAAGGCAAGCTCAGGCCAATATGCCAGGTATCAGCTTTCCATCTTATACCCGATTACGAGAGTGATACATTGGTGCCCGTAGGAATAAGTTTAATTGAAACAAAAGCAGGATGACTGAATAGTTTAAAAAATATCCATACACAATGATTGAAAACTCTATCGAATATTCTATTGTCCTGATTTTTATCGGGGCTGCATTGTTTGCTACGTTA
>CAZCXC010000056.1:0-1707 GCA_964502505.1 uncultured Enterobacteriaceae bacterium | reverse complement strand
CGTACCATGGATCTAATGAAAGAACATGACATTGATATTAATAAATCTATCGTAGATCACAATAACGAGCAAACTGTTAAAGATGTACTGGATAGAGGATATTGGGCTGCATTTACAATTTATCCTGAAACAAAAATGGATAGCGAAAGGATGGCTAATATTGTCCAGATGTATGGATCAGATAGGATCATTATCGATTCTTCTGCAGACTGGGGTTATTTAGATCCACTAGCGGTTCCAAAAACTGCAGCATTAATGCGAAGTACTGGAATACCCGAAAATAAGATTTATCAATCTTGCTGTAAAAATGCCTTAATTGCTTACCAATTGACTGACGTATTGGAAGAGCTACAAGACAAAAACAATCTATCTATAGATCAAAGAAAGCTCTACGAGGATAACTCGGTATTAAGGGGTCAACTACCAAGAGTTGACAAAGAGGAAAAAGATGGCACTAGCTAACAAAAATATGATCTAGAATCAATTGTTTAATATCACAAGCAGGAATTGATGGGCTAGACCACTGTTTGTGTTCGGATGATATGACAACAGGACTGTATTGTTCTGAAACATGCATTAATCCATGCGATCCTTTAATGAGTTCGGAGTTTAGAGGAACGACGTCCAGTAGTTGCCTAAACCCCAGTTTCTTTTTGAATAATTTCCATGCAATGGATATTGGCAAACCACGAATAGCAGGATCATAAAATAACTCTACTGGATCAAAACCTGGTTTTCTATGGATATCAACTGTCTTGGCATAATCTGGCGCACAATGATCATCCATCCAAAAATAGTAAGTAAACCACGCATTCGGCTTCGCAAGTGCAATTAGGTCGCCTGATCGGTCGTGATTCAGGTTGTACCTTTGCTTGCTGTCTCCATCACTGAGCACTTCATCGACACCATCCATTGATTTAATAAGCTTCTTCACAACCAGAATATCTTCTGGGGTGTTTACGTAAATGTGCGAGATTTGGTGGTCACTAACAGCAAATGCTCTAGAGTTTGCAAGATCTAGTTGGTCCAATCCCAATTCAGATCTGACCTGAAGCAAGCCTGATTGTCTGAGTGCCCGATTGATATGAATTGGCTTGTCTACTGGTGTGATGGCATATTCAGACAATACAATCACATTCGCGTTGTCATTAGATGCCATATCGATCAATTCACCACAAAGTTGATCTATAAGGCTAATATCATCAAATATCTTAGGGTGTTGTGGGCCGAGGCGCTGTAAGTTATAGTCGAGGTAAGGGAGATACACGAGCATAAGTGTAGGATTCTTAGAGTGCCAAACTATCTTAGATGCTTCAGTAATCCAACGACTTGAGTTAATAGAAGTCATTGGCCCCCAGTAATCAAACAAAGGGAAAGGTCCAAGTTTCTCAGTGAGGATGTTACGAAGCTCAGCTGGTTTTGTATAACAATCTGGAATTTTCCTGCCGTCAGCAGGGTACATGGGTCTGGGTGTGACAGCGAAATCTGCGCTCGTAGCCATGTTGTACCACCAGAACATATTTGCGCAAGTAAATTTATTATTCAGTTTTCTCGCAGTTTCCCAAACTTTTTCACTTTGAATCAGTTTATTAGATTGTCTCCAGAACCAAATCTCATTATACTGGCGATCAAACCATCCATTAGCAACAATTCCATGTTTATCAGGCATTTTTCCCGTAAGAAAAGTTGCCTGAACGGAACAAGTGA
>CAZCXC010000055.1:0-2024 GCA_964502505.1 uncultured Enterobacteriaceae bacterium | reverse complement strand
CAAGTAAAATAGGGATGCGGGTAACATCGGACATGAACTCCAGCATGTCAACAACCTGTGTCCAGCTAACTTCGTTACTATCGCGCACACCAAATTGTGCTGACATGGCCAAGCCCCTTGCCCATATCCCTTTAAATCCAGCCTGTTCTGCAATGCGCGCAGAAATACCATTGTGTGCTTCCAGGATAAACTCGAGTTCGGCGGACTCAAGCAATCGACGCAACTGTGTGCGTTTGTTAAGTGATTCTATTATTTTAGAACTTGCGACCATTACATCTCAACCTGTGCAATATTAGGTAATATCTCAGTTTGTGCTCTATCAATGTCTTCTGGAAAATCGATCTCAATCCATTTTAGGCCGGTCACATCTTCAAAGCCAAAAGAATCTAGGTTTTCAATTAATAAGTCTCGGATGACTTCCTCATAAGGAGCATCATCATTATTTTGTGCCAGATAGGATTGGGTTTGTTTTTTTAACTTGTGTGCAGTTTCTGTCGTAAATCGGAAAAAACCGACTGATTCACCCTGAAAATCAAACGCCAGATCATTATCGATCTGCTTATGGAAATCAACAAGGTGTCCATCACGCACACACAATTTTACTGGTTCATCTCCGGGGACGAAATTTTTATCAAGCAGGAAACAATTTCCAATTTTTGTCTTCATGAGACGATGAATAATTTTATGGTCATACAAGACATCTGCATCCATTAATAAAAAGCTTTCATTACTGGTTAATCCCTCAAGGCCAATTAACAAACTGATTAAACTACCTTTCTCAAAATCCGGGTTGTATATGGCATTGGTTATATGTTCTGATTCTGAACAATCAATCTCACTTTTTATCATGTCGGCCTGATAGCCTGTAACTACAATTATATTACTGATGTTATACCGATTCAGTATGCTTAGGTGGCGCTGTAGTAAGCTAATTCCATTAAATTCCAGTAAACATTTAGGTGCATTGTCTGAGCTATCGCCGAGACGTCGACCTACACCTGCTGCAAGAATAATTGCTTCCATATTGATATTTAACGCAGGAAACCCTGTTAATTTTGCATCTAAATAGCTGTTTTAATTTTTGTTTTTACCAGCCATATGGCCACACCAAGCTACCAAGATGTTTCACTTTACAGTAATATCGCTATATAAGTCACTGAATGAATGATAATTTCAGCATAAAACCCAATTTAATTATTAATAATTTTTATGAGTAAGAAAACACAGGACAAGCCTGAAAAGCTGGGTAAATACGAAATCAGGCAACAAATTGGCAAGGGCAGCATGGGGCTGGTCTACGAAGGCTATGATCCCTTTGCCGATGATCTGGTAGCTGTCAAAGTCGCACTTTCAGAGTCATTGAAAAATCCCGAAGTCGGTGAGCGTTATCGGAAGATGTTTTTCAATGAGGCACATACCGCCGGTAAATTAAAACACCCTAATATCATCCAGATACTCGATGCCGGTGCTGAAAATGATGATTGTTATATCGTGATGGAATTAGTTCAGGACGGTAATACACTTAAACATTACTGTTCACAAGCTAACTTATTACCTTATGAACAAGTCGTGGAGATAATTTTTAAATGTGCAAAGGCATTGGACTATGCACACCGAGAAGGTGTAATTCATCGGGACATTAAACCTGCTAATATTCTCATTACCAATGATATGGATGTGAAGATTGTTGATTTCAGTATTGCGCATTTGATGACTGAAGACACGTCCATGACCATGCCAATGGGTTTTGTCGGTTCACCTCGGTACATGTCACCGGAACAAGCACAAGAAGACCTTATTACCCATCAGACCGATTTATTTTCATTAGGGGTTGTCATGTACGAACTATTAACGGGCAAGCACCCATTTAAAGCAGAAGGGTTTTCCGCTTTAATACATAAAATAATTAATGAAAAACATACATTGATGCGTACACATCGATCCGATATACCTGATATCCTGGAAAAGATTGTTCATCATTTGTTAGAGAAAAACCTACAAAAGCGATACAAGATGGGTTTAAA
>CAZCXC010000054.1:0-4719 GCA_964502505.1 uncultured Enterobacteriaceae bacterium | reverse complement strand
AAGTTTTTGATCCAGAAAATATATTGAATAAGGGTCGAATGTACGAAGCCATGTAACAAAATGCAAACTGCACTCTCTGATATCCGGCTACGGGAACATTTCCTGTCCGCAGCTATTGGCAGAACTAAAGTAAGTCCCAAGGCTCTATAGCATTAGGATCAACTGGATCCTGGAATATAAATTTTTGGGAGAAACACCTCATGAACTACAAGATAGTTACTGGACTCGCTCTGAGTCTCTTCCTCCTCGCTGGATGTAACCCAACCAAACAAGATGTTGGGACCGTAGTTGGTGCTGGTGCTGGTGCCTATGTTGGAAGTCAAATTGGTGGTGGTACCGGGCAACTTGCTGCTGTAGCAATTGGCGCTCTTTTGGGTGGATTCCTGGGTGGCTCTGTAGGACAACAAATGGATGATTTGGATAGATATAAAACTCAGGCTGCACTTGAGAGTACTCCAACCGGTTCATCTGTAGCATGGAATAATCCAGATACAGGTATTGACTACAGTGTTACACCAACAAATACATATGATAGTTCATCTGGGCCATGTAGAGATTATACGACTGAAGCTGTAATCGATGGTCGTGCTGAAATTGTACATGGCACCGCTTGTAGGCAAGCAAATGGTAGCTGGGTTGCAATGAACTAAGAATCGACCTTCAATAATTTTTCAGCTACTAATTCAATCCAATGCTTAACTGGTAAATCGGTTGCCTGCTGCAAATGCAGCTGGCAGCCGATATTCGCTGTTACAATCACATCAGGTTGCCCGGATTCTAGCGCATTAATTTTATTTTCCAGTAATTGTTGGGATAGCTTCCTTTGCAATAACGAATAGGTTCCAGCCGAACCGCAGCACAATGCTCTATCAGAAACATCCGTTAACTCAAAATCAAATTTTTTTAGTAATAATTCAGTCACATCATTAAGTTTTTGACCATGTTGCAGTGTACAGGGGTTATGAAATGCAACCTTCTCTGATCCGTGTTGAATGTTAACAATAATATTTTCTATATCCTCACTTGAAATTATTTCTGCTATATCTTTTGTCATCGCTGATATACGGACTGCTTTATCTGCATATTCAACATCATTACGCAAAATATAACCATATTCCTTTACCATTACGCCACATCCGCTTGCGGTAGAGATGATTGCCTCAACACCGTTTTCTATGTACGGCCACCACTGATCAATATTATTTTTAATAAATTTGTTGGCTGATTCCGTTGCAGCCAAATGATGATCAAGCGCACCACAACAACTTTCACCTTGAGCTATTATTGTACTAATACCGAGTTTATCCAGGACGTAACGAGTTGCAGCATTAGTGGCGGGTGTCAGTGAAGGTTGTACACAACCAGTAACAAGAATCATTTTACGAGAAAACTGCTGATGACCAACAGGGAAAATGTTTTTATTTTTTGCAGGAATCTGCTTTTTTATGAAATGAGGTAAAACAAGACGTAACATCCGACCGATTTCTAATAAGAAAGCAAACCGCTTTTTATAGGGTAATATCTTTCTTAATACAGTCCGAAATATTTTATCTGGAAATGTTCTGTCTATCCGTGTTTCAATTTCTTGTCGCCCAATATCAAGCAAACGACCATACTCCACACCTGAGGGGCAATATGTTTCACAAGATCGACAAGTTAAACATCTGTCCAAGTGAATCTGCGTTTTTTGACTAACCTCTTTTCCCTCTAATAAACCTTTGATTAGATATATTCGTCCACGAGGACTATCCAATTCATCGCCTAGTAGTCTATAAGTTGGACAATACGTCGTACAAAATCCGCAATGTACACAGCTGCGTAAAATTTTGTTGGCCTCATGACCTTCAGGTGTATTTTTAAATGATTCAGAGAGTGCAGTTTGCATTTTGTTACATGGCTTCGTACATTCGACCCTTATTCAATATATTTTCTGGATCAAAAACTTTTTTTAGCCTCTTGTGTATTAATTGAAGTGCAGGTGCAAGTGGGTGAAAGACTTCACAATGCTCATCCCCACCCCTGAATAATGTAGCATGACCCCCCATCTTCGACACTTGGGTGCGGATATTTTCAACTGATTCACTCGTTTTTAACCAACGTTGCGCACCTCCCCAATCGATTAACCATTCTCCCGACAGGTTAATTGTTCTTGTAGCGGGAGGTACTGAAACTCTCCACAGTGAAAGATCGTGAGATGTGAAAAAGCTTAGCTCATGCTCACGTAATTTTTGCCAATAATCAAGGCCTTCAGCATGACTATCCATTCTTAGTTTATGCTGAGCTAGCGTAACTGCTTTTGTATTACCTGATAGCCGAATATTTAGATTTCCCTGCTCATAACAGGCAGCAGATATTGGCAGCGGTTTTCCTGCCCAAATATTCATTTGTTCAATTGCAGCCTTTTCATCAAGTGGCTTAGTTAAGCTAATCTCGATTTCGGGTTTAGGTAACACCTTTATTGAAATTTCAAGTAAAACACCAAGCGTCCCTAACGCCCCGGTCATCAATCTTGATACATCATAACCAGCAACATTTTTCATTACCTGCCCACCAAAAGTCAGTACTTTCCCACTTCCTGTCAGACATTTAATACCTAATACAAAATCTCTAACTGCACCGGTATAAGGCCGACGTGGTCCTGATAAACCACTCGCAACCATACCGCCAAATGTTGCAGTTTTTCCAAAATGGGGTGGCTCAAAAGCGAGGATCTGGTTCTCACTATTTAACGTGTTTTCAATTGTGGATAACGATGTGCCCGCACGTGCAGTAATCACTAATTCTGTCGGTTCATAAGAAATGATGCCTGAACAAGGCTTTGTATCAAGAATTTCTCCTGGACTGGAACTCCCAAAGAAATCTTTGGTACCACCACCTTGTATAACAAGATTGATTTTATCCGTAAATGCAACTTCAACCTGTTCCTTTAAAATTTTGTAATGAGACGAATTACTATCCATCAAAATAAACGATTCATTATAGAATTAGCCACTGATAACCCGGAGAAATTTGATATTGTTCCTTTCAGCATTTTATTTTTCTATCTCTGTGAGCTCCATGGTTTATTTTTTTAAAACCTATCAAGTTCAGGGAAAGGTAGTTCACCTGCATGAACATGCATTGCGCCAAATTCTGCACATCGCTTTAAGGTAGGAACAGCCTTACCTGGATTTAACAAATTTTCATCATCAAACGCATTTTTAACAGCATGAAAAATAGTTAACTCCTCAGAATTAAATTGAACACACATTTGATTTATTTTTTCAACGCCTACGCCATGTTCACCTGTAATGGTTCCACCTGCTGCCACACAAGTCTCAAGTATTTTCCCGCCAAATTCTTCAGCTTTTTCTAACTCTCCTTTAACGCTAACATCATATAAAATTAACGGATGTAAATTACCATCGCCGGCATGAAAAACATTTACTACAGCCAAACCAAATTGTTTTGATAATTCATTAATACGCCCTAATACTTCCGCAATTCGTTTCCTAGGAATGGTTCCATCCATACAATAATAATCAGCGGCGATACGACCAACAGCAGGGAAAGCTGCTTTGCGACCTGCCCAAAATTTCTCTCCTTCTAATTTACTCTTTGCAATCTTCACTTCTGTAGCACCTGATTCCTTTAAAATATGTTCAACACGTCTTATTTCTTCTGCAACTTCTTCAGGTTCACCATCAATTTCACATAATAAAATAGCCTCTGCATCCAATGGGTAGCCGGCATTGATATAGGCTTCAACTGCTTTGATCGCTGCATTGTCCATCATCTCTAAACCGGCAGGGATAACACCGGCTGCAATGATCGCAGCAACACTATTACCAGCAGTTTCTATTTGATCAAATGCAGCAAGTAAAACCTGAGTCGTTAAAGGTTTAGGTAATAATTTCAATGAAGCCTCCACGATAACCCCTAACATACCTTCTGAACCTGTCATTAACGCTAGCAGATCATAGCCTGGAGCATCCAGTCCTTGCCCTCCAATTTCAAGCAAGTCACCTTCAATTGTAATGACCTTGAGTGACAAAATATTATGCACGGTTAACCCATATTTAAGACAGTGCACACCCCCTGCATTTTCTGCAACATTACCACCGATAGTGCATGCAATCTGGGATGATGGATCGGGTGCGTAAAACAAACCATATGGCTCAGCGGCTTCTGATACACTGAGGTTTCTTACACCAGGTTGAACCCTTGCAATTCTCTGTAATGGATCAATATCAATAATCTTATCGAACTTAGCTAAACTGATTAGCACACTATCTTTAACCGGCAATGCACCACCTGAAAGTCCTGTGCCTGCACCGCGTGCGACAACCGGGAATTTTTCCTGATGGCAAACTCGCATGATGGCCTGTATTTGTTCAATGGTTTCAGGCAAGACGACACAGCGGGGTAATTCCCGATAAGCTGTTAAGGCATCACATTCATAGACCCGTAGAGACTCAGCACCTGTAATGATCATCTCGGCCGGTAAGATTTTGTATAACTTATCAATAGACATAAATCATTATTTTACAGTGATTATCCAATATCAGTATGAACAATTGATCGCCTAGGTCTCTAATAGAAATACTCATATTGGAACTATTATTAGATCCTGAATAACTACTTGATTTATATGCCAGTTATCGTATCTTCTTCAACTCAGAAGCACAGAGCTAACAATGAGTGAAGAAATTCTAATCAATGTCACACCTCAGGAAACAC